>JBDTMS010000049.1:0-11758 GCA_039934195.1 Betaproteobacteria bacterium | reverse complement strand
CGGCAGGAAACCCGGCGACACTTAGCACTTGCCGCTGAAGCCGCGCGCAACCCGCACGCGAACGGAGTAAGCCAAATCGGGCCAGAAAAGGCGCCGGACTCATTATCGAAGTGCTGCTGGATGTCGTTTCCCACAAAGCTCGATGGAGCAACACTCGTTGCGCCTCGTCACCTCCACAGTTCCCCAGCGCCGGCCGCTGGATCGCGCGGCCAAACGAAACGTCAGCGCCCACGGCGGGAGGCTGACGTCGGTCCCTTGAATCTGACGTTGCATGGCGTTCAAGCGGGCGGATGCCAGTTCGCCGGATTGGCCTCCCGACAGGAACACAATGCCGGGAGCATGCCCGGCATGATGCCCGCATCGGCGAGGACCGGGATGGAGGGCGTGCCATCGGTCGTCTTCTGCCGGACAGTTTCGTCATACAGGATCGCGCCGCCGATGCACGTATCCAGACCCGGCGTGGTCACAGAGTTTCCCGGCACGCGCGCCGGGCTTCCTCGGCCTGGGAATGCCCGCTCTGGCAAGCGCTTGTTGCAGGTTCCATCGCACTCGTCCATCGCGAGCAAGCCCTTGTCACCGGCGCCCTGGCGGTGGCCCAAAGCCCCTGCTCGTTCACGCGACGGCGCCCTACTCTCCTTTGCCACCCAAAACGCCCTTGAACCGATCTTGGTCATCGTCCTTCCTGGCGCAGGATGGTCGACACGGCGGCATCGTCGCCACGGCACGCCGCCCTGTGGCATTTGGCGCGCCTGCAGCGGGAACCGCTGGCGATGGCGCACCCGTCAGCGTGCAGTTTCGAAGCGGATCCTGCACGGTTGAAGAAGTGCTGCAGGAGGCCGTAGGCGCATGCAGCGTGCGAGTCCCAAACAATTGCATGACGAGAGCGCGATCACAAGCGGCGCATGACGATGCTCAGTCGCCGGCGACCGGCTTGACGAGTTGCTCTAGCGCGTCGACTCCGAAGTCACGGGAGGCACACGGATCGGTGAGTCCACCACCGAGAGGTGCGCTTTCCAGTAATCATCTACTTTTTGACTCTCCTTGCCGAAGTCACCGTGCGGGGAGAAATGGTCTTCCTCTACCCGCGGGGCGACATCCATGTCCTTCTTGGTCGAGTCGAGCACCAGCAGGTTGGCGCCAGTAGTCGCCTTGAAATCCTTCCAGGGCACCGGGACGTATTTCTCATCGATTCCGAACACACCCCCGCGGCCGATCACCAGATAAGCGATCTTGCCCGTCTGCGGACTCAGAACGATATCTTCGACGCTGCCAAGATTCTCGCCTTGCGGGTTGACCACGTTGGTACCCACCAACTGATCGGAGCGGAAGGAGGTTTTGTTCTCGGTGACCGGCTGAGCAGCGGCGATCTGCCGGCCCCGCCAATCCGGCACGTCCACCCTCGCCACTTTACCCGCGTGCAGATCCGCCTCGTAGTCCTTGTAGGTCTCACGGATCGTGGTGAGCAATGCCTCGCACGCTTGCTGTTGGCCGCGCTGCGCCAGAATGCCGGCGGAGGCGATAAGGGTGCGGACCTCGTAGCCCGGCCGCGCCCGCCGGTAGCCAGTTGCCGCCTCGGCACCGCCGGCGCCGATGGGGTCCAACGTTCCGACCGCGCCATTCCCGTAACCATACATCGGATAACCATAGCCGTAGCCGGAACCGTGCAGCCAGTAGCCGTCCTTCTGCATCTGGGTGTCGAAGGCGCGCAGATCGTTCAGGCATTTCCGCGCGAGCTTCTGATGGGACGCGTTTGTGTCGTGAGACGGGTTGTGCGCTGTGGCTGTTTCCAGCGACTGCGCCGCGAGCGAAGGGCCGGCAAGGCCAAGGCACGAGCATGCCGCTAGTGACGCTGCAAGCGCTGAAAGCTTCAGGGCTCTCGTTTCCTGGTTGGGTTTCATGAGTTTTAGCTCCTAGTTACGTTTTGACCGAATTGACCGCCATGTCCAAACGGCAGCAGCTATCCATTGCCGTGATGTTTCGGCTTCAACTCTCCTCGGCCTCCCAATAAGCGGGACGACCATAGTGCTTGTAGAGACTCATTTCCTGCGTACGATCCAGCTGCGTCGCTGGGTCGTACGCAGGAGCGTCCTTCACTGCTTGTCGAGTCAGATTGACGGCGACCGTGCTGTCACCCCAGCGCACATCCCGAATCCATTGCGGCGCGATCAGCACTTGATGACCGAGCCACCAGTTGCTGGTGTCCACGACGATGTAGCGAATCGCCCAGGTCTGCTCATCGACCAGCAGCCCGTGCACGTGGCCGATGTCGCCGTCGGTCGCCTCGATGCGATAGCTCATGACCGCTTTGCAGCTGCGCAGGTGAGGATCGTCATCCTTATGCCGCGCCGCGCTCGCTCTCGCGTAAGCTTCCTCGGCTCCCGGCGATACGGCTTGCGGCGTCGGAGCAAAGCCAGCGTAGCCCGTCAGCATCATGCCCGGGTAGAGTCCCCCGCCCCAAAGCCCCGTACCCCCCCAATAGTAGGGATACCCGTAATAGCCGAGGTAGCGGATCTCGTGCTGTCGCGAGACCGGCTTGTCCGTGTCGATGTCGGGACTATCTTTCACCTGCTCTTTCGTGATCGAGACGGGCAATACCTTTTCCGCCCAGTTCGGCTGCCCGATCGCGATCGGCGAGATCAACACTTTTCGACTCGAGAGCCAATTGCCGGTGTCGACAACCAGATAGCGGACGACCCAGGCTTCATCATCGAAATAGAAATCCTTCACGTGACCGATGGTGTCGTCGGTCGCGCGGATGGCGTAGTCCTCCAGATCGTTCATGCTGCGTAACATCTGTCCTTCTCCTTGAGAGCGTCGAGACGACGCGCGTCCGACGGATTGGAAAACGGAGCGCCCTCGATCTCTGCAACACCTCGACTATCGACTGTGACACCACGCATGCATGCTGAGAGGAAAGAATGGGAAACCCGTCGTCTAGTTACCCGCGGTAAGGCAGCATTAAGGTCGGTGGCTTCAAGACGCGCGCAGAGAGCGCCTGTGCACAAGAATGCCAGCCTCTTCACACAAGGTCTGTGCGATGACGAACATATTCATCCGCACGCCATCCCCTTTAAGCAAGACACGCCTTGACGGCGTCCAAGTGAGTTCAGTGGACGCTTGGAGTTCAATCGACTGAGGGAAACCACAATCCCCGCGATGCAAAGAGTTGGGGGAAAGATTCGCTTGGCCGCGGACAGGTTCGTCTCGGCGGTGCAGCTCGATATCTCAGCGTGGGATCGTTAGACGACCCGAGCGCTCTGGACTTTGACTGTGCGCTTACAGACGTCACATGCACCTCCGTCTTTCATTCAGAACAGCCTTACTGGCCCAAATATTTCACGGACGCCCAGAATTTACCGCATGCCATGAAGCGCACAGGTTCGAGCCGATCCGCGGCGGGTAACCTGCTGCTAGACGAGCACGACGCGCAGCGAGTGGGTTTGGCCGTCAGCCGCCAAGGCAATTGCGTCCTGATTTGCCGTCGAGTCACCTGCGAGTTGGGCCGTGACAGACATGGTCTGGATTTCGACCGCGATCTCGTAGCGAGTGGCGGCGTGTTAAATCTAGATTAAGAAGTTTGTTGATCGCGGTTGCTTTGATACTGGGCTGGCAGGTTGCGCGACTGGCGGTCACATGACAGAAACATATATGGGTATTCTTTGATCACTAGCAAAGTGCAGTCGGACCTGCTTGCCGCCAAGGACTCGGATCCACCACATCAGCGTCAACACCGCCAAGAGCATAGTAACTTGACTGGCGCGGCTGCCGGCGCGCGAGAATCGAGGTAAAGCTGCCGAGATTGCGCATAGTGTCTCTGGCGTGAAGGTGGTCGAGAACGATATGCCCATTGAGTAGTGCTGAGCGATAACAGCGATGCCGGCGGTTCGATCCGCACATCGAATCGGACCGCTGGCCGTGTGCTTGCCCAACGCTTCGGTGACGATGGCCTCCAGTTCGAGCGGACTGCGAAAGCCGCGAGCCAACTTCGCTCGCATCACGACGGCGAATCGCTCCCGCGGACGCAGTTCACGATGACTCGGAACGTGTTCAAAGGCGCGGGGCAATTCTCGAGACGAAAACGCCTACGATGGCGCGGCAGGCCGCACGGACGTGCCGGATCGAGCGAGAAAGAACTCGATGACCCAGCTGCCGGTGATGAAGACGGCGATCAACCCGACCGACCAAGGTTGCACGACCGCGATCGACCACAGAAAGCAAGCCAGCACCGCGGCCATGGATAGGAAGCCAAGGCCGACCAGCAACCGGGAGCCCTTCGTCTTATCGATCAGACGCCAATGCGCCACATGCACTGCCAGGTAGACGATCAGGAAGGTCGCGCTGGCGATATGAGCGAGTGCATTCAGGTTGAAGACGTTCAGGACCAGCAGGACGCCGGCGCTGCCCAGGAGTAGCCCGCGCGTGCCGCCGCGCCAGACCTTCCGGTCGAACATTCGTGGCAGCTGTCCCGCACGCGCCAGAGCGGGCGCGATCTTCATTGCACTGAACACGAAGGCATTGATGCCCGAGGCGGTTGCCAACAGCGCCCCCAGCGACACGATGACATAGCCGGTGCGTCCAAGTACCGGCTTGGCCGCCTCCGCGACTGCAGTATCGGCATGCTGCGTAAGCTGAGCTGCCGGCACACTGCCCAGCACGATGAAGGCCAGTCCGACATACAGTACTGTCACCACACCGATCGCGAGGAAGATGGCAAGCGGAATCGTTCGCTCCGGATGAGGCACGCTAGCGGCCGCATTGGCCATCATTCCGTAGCCGGCATAAGCGAAGAACGTCAGCCCGACGCAACTTATGGTGGCCATGACGTTCGGATGGAGCTGCTCAATCGATGGCTTGCCGATCATGCCAATTGTGCCCGCCACCATGAGCCCGGTCAGGATGACCAGCTTGATGCCTACCAGGACGATCTCGGCTTGGCCCACCAGCCCCGCGCGTGCGACGTTCAGCAAGACTATCGTGATGACGATGCCCGACGCGAAGACATCGATCCACATCCGGTTGGAGTCGCCGAAGACGAGCGGCGCGGCATAGGCGCCGAACGCCTTAGCCACCATGGCGATGGTCGCCGCGAGCGTGATCAGGTAGATCAGCGACAAGGTGCCGGAGAGCCGACCGGTGCCAAAAGCATGGTCGAAATACGCGGTGATACCACCAGCGTCGGGGTAGCGCACCGCGAGCTTCGCGTAGGAATAGCCGGACAGTGCAGCGACGATGCCACCGAGCAGGAAGGCGATGTAAGTCTCGTCGCCTGCGACCAGCGCTGCCTGACCGAGCAGCGCGAAGATGCCGGCACCCACCATGGCGCCGATGCCCATCGCTGTAACGGACCAGAGATTCATCAAGCGGGAACTTCCCACTGTTTCAGAAACGACCAAGCATAAAGGTGAGCAGCTTCTCCACATGCCGCTCCTACTGCATCTCCAATGCCTCTGAGCAGCTGCACCAAAGTCAGCCCCTAAACTCGTTAGAAGGAGAGGCTGAGCGCGAGCTGCGGCGCAATGTAGGAAGAAGCATTGCGGCCAGCGGCCGAGAATGCCACGCCTACGATGAGTCCCATGCTGCCAGACCAGTTGTACTCAAGAGCCGGCGCCACCGCCACGCAAGTGCTATTGGCCGCACTCGTGGACACGACATTGCCCGCGGCGTCAGCGCCGTTCAGACGGAAGCCATTGCCATAGCTCTGCACCACGTCGAGAGCCAGCACCCAGCGCTGGTCGAGGCCGTATTCGACGCCGATTCCGAGCTCTGCAGAGAACCCCGGCGTGGCCTGCCCCTGGAAACCCTGACCCGTCCCATAGACGCTGACGTCATGGACGGAAACTTTGGCCACGGGTTCGAAAGCGGCGCCAAAGACGCGCAAGCGCAGCGGATGGTCACCCCAGGTGTCGAACAGCGACTGGAACAGGAGCCCTTCCTTGAGCGTGTAGGCGCCGCTCCCCATCCCGTCGAGCGGTCTGCGCAGGCGATCATAATCGGCGATCGGAAAGCTCATGCCGAGGGAGACTGTCACAGAGGGTGAGCCGGTTTTGTTGTTCTGGTCCTTAAGTCGATACTCGAGCTCGACCGGGAGATCCCCCGCGCCCACGCCGCTGGACGTGGACTGATCGTTCCACAAGTAGGCAAACGATGGCAGCCCTTGAATGGTCAGCCGGTCGGTGAGGCCGTATTTCAGCACTGTTAGCGATTCCAGCTGATTGCTGTCATGCGGGACCAATTGATGTCCCCAGCCGTCATCAAACGTCCCGGTATTTCTCGTGTAGATGACATAAGGCTCGATCGCGAATATGCCGGCCTTAGGTAATGCCGGCGAAGGCGCTTCCAGCGAACCGGTGAACCACTGCTTCTCCACGGCGCCGCCCACCTCGTGCGCAGAGCCTGTCCCCGACAGAACGGCGGCGACGACCAAGGCGAGTGCCGATCTGTATCTCATCCTGACTCTACGCGTTAAGGTTGAAGCTCTCGGCTTTAGGCGCGCAGATTCCTCTGCATAATTCAGCCGCCCGAGAACGGCCGCGGCGTGGATTATCGGCACGGTAGGTAGCCTCCCGGTTACGCCGCGCCGAATTCCGATGCGTATCCGGACTCCCAGCGCGTTGCCTCTAACGGACCAACCTTAGCGCGTGGTTGTTTTGTCGCTACGTCTTGCTTGGCGTCTTTGGCCTGTCCCTTCAAATGGCTCAAAGTCCGAATCCGGCGCTTTCCAGGCCGCCTTTTTGAAAGCGTAGAAAACGAAAGGAATGGCGGCAAAGATGACGCAGCCCACGAGCAGGATGCCAACATAGACCACCGGACTGCCCGTGCTGATCTGCTTGGGCGGGATGAAGCTGATGGCTGTGGCGATCAAGGCGCCTGCCAAACCGATGATCCCGACGAACCACATGCCAAAATTGCCGCCCGGTATCTTGAACGGACGAGCTTTGTCAGGCTGCGTGTAGCGCAAACTGATTGCCGCCACATACATGATCAGATACATCAACAGGTAGATGATCGTCGCCATCTGCCCGAGAATCTGATAGGTCGATTGAACAGATGGCAATACCGTGAACGCGACGCAAAGGATGGTCACGAGCCCGCCCTGCAGCAGAAGGATGGAGACCGGAATGCCATGTGCATTGGTCCTCTGCAGCAGATGTGGAAGATAGCCGGCTTTACCCACGGCCAGGAGCCCAGTAGACGGTCCAGCAACAATGACGGCAGCCTGGCCGAGCACGCCAAATGCCAACATCGCAGCCATGACGTTGCCGAGCCAAGGAAGACCGATTGCACTCCACAGGTCGCGATAAGCAACCAGCAGACTCTGGTTCAGATTGATTTCCTGATGCGGGATCACGACGCCCACGGCTAGCGTCCCCAGCACGAAGATGGCGACCACCAGAATCGTTGCGATCAGGACCGACATCGGGTAATTGCGCGACGGGTTCTTGAGGTTCGTGATATGGACCGCCTGCATTTCCATGCCGGCAAAAAACAGGAACACCCCGGCGGCTAGGACCATGTTGTGGAAATTACCAAAATCTGGGAAGAATCCGGTATTCAATGGCATCTGTATCGGCTTGCCCATCGCAACGTAGACACCGCCAAGAACGATAAGGATCCCCGCCGGAATGATGGTGCCGAATAAGCCCCCAAGCGAGCTCAGCTTGGACGACGCCCCCATGCCGCGAAACGTGAAGAGCGTGACGAACCAATAGACCACAAGCAGGACCGCGATCGTATACAGCTTGTTGCCGGCCAGGGCTTTATCGAAGCTCTGCGGCCACCAGATATAGGCCAATGACACGGCGCCATATATCAGCACCGTTGGAAACCAGATGACGATCGCTTGCCATTGGTAGTAGATGGCGGCGAAGCCCCATCTCGGTCCGAACGCCTCGCCTACCCAGCGGAACACGCCGCCCTGCTTGGGATAGGCGGCGGCCAGCTCCGCTGCCACCAGGGCTGTGGGAATGAGAAACACCACCGCGGCAAAAACATAATAGAAGATCGAAGTCAGACCGTACTCTGCCTGAGCGGGCAGGCCGCGCAAACTCAGGATGGTCGTGACATTCATGATGGCGAACGCCATCATCGTAATGACTGCGGTCTTCTTTCCCGCTTTGGCTTCGCTACTGGGCGCAGCCTGATCGCCAATGGCCGCGGGCTTGCCACTCTTGCGTGGCGCGGGTTGGGCGGTGAGTGTGGACATCTTCGGGTCATCCTTTGCGTGAAGGTGGAATAGTCGGGCGCGATGCCCGACTGTCTAAAAGCGCCCCGAAGAACTCCTAAGACTTCAAAACCTCGTCGCGGGCCGCGTGCACGCAATGGAGGGCCCATTGCATGATCTCCGGCGTCACGAAGACGTTCATTGGGAACGACTTCAATGCGTAGACAACGGCCTCGGGATCGGTTCCGTCGCGGTTATACTCGGCATTTCTGAATCCCGTGCTGAAGCTCATGTATGGCGTGTATTTGCCGTCGATCTTCTTGCCGGCGCGGAACCATTCAAAGAGTTTGTCGCCTACCGCCTTGGTCAGCTTGTTGTGCTTCACAAGATCGCTGAGCGAGGCGGATTGGTTGAGCTCTTTGGCGAACTGAGCCGCTGCGTCCATCCCCTTGGGGTAGACTCGGAACAGCGTGATCAAGCCGGAATCGTCTGGATTCACGCATACCATGTCGGAATGCGTCTTCAAGAGATCGTAGAGATAATATTTGGTCTCCAGGATACCGCCGAGAATCGCTTGCATTCCGTCCTTGCCGAAGTACTTTAGCGTCGCCCAGCCGGCGAGCGAGCCCGAAGCGGTTCGCGAGACTTCAAGCGTGTAATACATCGGGTTGTAAGGCGTTCGAACTTGCAGATAGGCGTCGCCGCCCCATCGATGCAGCGACTCGAATTCCTTTGCATTCTTGTAGAGGAAGCAGCTGCTGACGTAGGGCGCCCAACCGACCTTGTGGAAGTCGATGCCCACCGCATCGGCAAAGCTGAGCTCTTTCATCGCTTGCCCGTTCTGCTTGAGGATCGGCAGGATACGCTCGGAGAACTCCAACGGGTTTTTCTCGAAGTCATACTCCTTGAAATACACCCAAGACCAGCCAACGACGGCGTCCGCGTAAAGTATTGCCTTACCGAAAGGCGCCGGGTTGGGATAGCGATCCAGAATCTTGCGGACTTTTTCGATGGGATCGAATGCACTGGCATCGGTGGTGCCCATCGTGCAAACCACAGTGGCGACCGGAATCTTCTTGGCCTGCAGATCCTTCAGGATCCTCTCCAGGTCGACCACGTCCATTTGGTTAGTGGCCACATCGGTACGCACGTGGACAATGTTGTCCGTGCCTAGCCCCATCCATCCCGAGGCGTTCTGCTGGACGAAGTGAGCCTGCTGCGAGCAGATCACTTTGGCATCGGTACGCACACCCGTCTTCAGAGACCCCGGTAACGCCCGAGTTAGCCCGTACCTGAGTCCGTAAGTCCAGCATCCGCCTCCGCCCCAGGTATACAGTGCCCCGGTCTCGAGCGGGTTCCAGCCGACCAAGTTACCCAGCATGCCCGCGGTCTCCAACTCGGCCCGATGAACGTTCCAGGCGTATTCGCCCTCCAGAATGTTCGCCGAGAAGACCTGGGAAAGCATCGATGCAATAATCGCAGCAGTGTTGGACTGTGGTATCACGTTACACATCGCTAAAGGACTGCCCCAATTCGGCGCGCCCTCGAATAGTTTCACGACGTCGTCGAGAACTTCATTAAGTTCCCCCATCTCCTGCTTAATCGCGACATTCTTGACATCGGGATATGTATAAGTGAGCGCACCGCTATTGCCCAAATAAGCTGGCCCGCCCTTTTCCGGACGCAACTTATCAACCCTTTCGACGAACTTCTCGATCTGCAGTGCGAGCGGGTCGCTCGTTCCCCGGAACGGCGACGGGAATTCGCTGGTCATCTCGGTGCGATACTTCGCCCATTTCGGCGCCTGGCCATGGGCAGTTCCATCGGCATTCCAGTAGCGTTCATAATCCTTTGGCGCTGCGTGTTTTGTCGCAGCCGCGCGCGTCACGTTGCTTGTTGCAACTTTGTCTTTGATCTCATGTGCTCCCACCGTTGTCTCCTTTCATCCAAAATGCCGACCAAGGTCAGCGTTGATGTTTGCCAATACGCGCCATGAACACTCGCCCATCGCTGGACTCTCTTACTTTTGCAATGAGAAAAATCCCGCAGACGAGATCTCGTAGTACGTCTAAACTCACACTAAGCAATCGCGGAGGCGCTGTCTGTTCGGTACCGCCCACATTGAAAAAACACCGACGACTTCCTGTCAGCACCTGACAAAACCCTTACGGTTTGTCGTAGTGGAACCTGCAAAGCAGACCATGCTTTCGGAATATTATGCTGTTGCCATCACGTATCGGCCTGGCATGCGCGGATTCTTAATCGGGACCGGTGTGAGCTGCTTTTGTGTATGGCCAGCCATGCGTGCATGCGACCACATTGCATCCCACATTCGTTGTGGGATGTACTGAATTCTAATCGACGTTATTGGACGATCCTCACGCCGGGCCGCTATGGCGATTGAGCGATCGAGGACGCCACCGGACGAGGTTTGTTGGGCGGACTCACAGGAATTCAAACCCTGGTAACCGGTTGCCGCTCGCTTCTACTTTCTGCTCAGCTTTGTCGATGCGTATAGCCGCTATGTCGTGCACCACAAGCTGTTGATGCGTCTTGATGACAAATCGGTTCCCATTGAGCTGCAAGCGGCGCTCGAAGCGAGTCAGGATGCCAAACCCCGGATCGTGCACGATCACGGCAGCGAGTTCGTCAATCGCGATGTCGCCGCGCTCATCAAGACACACAACCTGATCGACATAAAAACCAAACCGCGGCATCCGCAATCCAACGGCATCGTGGAGCGCTTCAATGGCACTGTGCGCGATGAAAGCGACAACGACTATGGAAATAGTTATCTGCAGGCCCAAGCGACTATCGCCAACCTCATGCGCTATTACAATGAAACGCGAGGTGCAGCGCCTTAGAGGCATTGTTTGCTCCGGCTAGCGGCCGGTTAAAACGAGCCAATCGTTCGGCACCAACTGAAGAGCCCCTTCAAGTTCAGTGAGGAAGGCTCGAATGAGTTCGACCGCTGGTCCGAAACGTTTGGACGAACGAATCCGCGGTAAAAGATCGACGCAGGCGCAACAAGTTCGATCGAGAACTCGTCAATCGCGAGCCTGATTGCGCTGCCAAAGAACTCGATGCTGCAGGAATCGCACGTCTCAAGCATTTCAGATCAAGGACCAGGCAATCCGGCGCCAAGTCCTTTGCAATCGATACCAGATGCGCAAACGTTCCTTCTCTGCCGTAGCCTATTAAGAGAATTCGGCGTTCAGACGAAATCATTACTTCGCGCGCGAACTGCGCGCCGGCTGAGGCGGACAAACTCTAGCTAGGTCGGTTCAAGCCAGCCTCCTTGAAATCCCGCGCGGCTCAGCCCCGCCACGAGATAGGGACACGCACGCATGAGATTCCAGACCAGGCCGGAGCGGTAGTTCTCGATCATCAGGACGATCGGCCCTTGGTTCAGGCCGTAGTGGAAAGGCGATATCCACGAGTGCGACGGATCGCCGGACCGGGTGAAGGTGGCGTTGTAGGTCGCCTTGAATCCGTAGGGATTGTTGGCGCGCAGCCTCAGCGCCTCGAAGTAATCGAGCGTCGGAATCACGATCTCGGGCGCAAAGGGCAAGGAAGCGACCACCGCCCAGGGAGCAA
>JBDTMS010000048.1:0-11946 GCA_039934195.1 Betaproteobacteria bacterium | reverse complement strand
ACGCTCGACATCGACGGGCCCGTTTATATGCGTTTAGGCGGGCGCGCAGAGGAGCCGGCGGTCAGCGATCCGGACGTGCCGTTTCGTCTCGGCAAAGCGGTGCAGCTGCGGCCGGGCAATGACGTCGCGATCATCGCCTGCGGATCGCTGGTGGAAATGGCTGTGCGCGCATCCGATACGCTGCAGAAAGAAGGGATCAAGGCGCGCGTCATCAATATGCACACGATTAAGCCGCTCGATCGCGACGCCATTCTGACGGCAGCCGCAGAAACGCGCGGCATCGTCACGGCGGAAGAACATCACTTGACCGGCGGGTTGGGCGGTGCGGTGGCGGAATTGCTGTCGGTCGAGCATCCGACGCGCATGCGCATGATCGGCATGCCCGATATGTTCGCGATGGTCGGGCCGACAGGACAGATTCGCGCGAAGTACGGAATGAGCGCGGAGGCTATCGCGGAGGCTTGCCGCTCGCTGCGATAGCTGGTTGAGAGCTGGTTGCTCGCCGCGCGCGAAATTGCGCGCGGCCTGTGAAGCTAGCGCACGTCAGTTGAAAAAGTAGGGATGCGATTCGCGCCGTTACTTTTGCGGTTGCGGCATTAGATACGCCTTGAACCACTCAAGCGCCTGATTTGCGAAATCCTCCTGCCTCGCGCCGAATGCATCTATGTGCCGCCCCGGCACGATCACCAGTCGCTTCGGATCTTTCGCCCGTTCGAACGCACGCTTCTGCGCATCGGTCGGCGTGATGGCGTCCTCCGCCGCAATGATCATCAGATAGGGCGTCGGCGAAATTCGATTGATCGCAGCCATCGGCTGATAAGTGATGTGCGTATCCAGCGAGCCAACGGTAATTTTGTTGGCCCAATTCGGCACGTTCTTGCTCAGCGCCATAAAAAACTCGTACCACTCTTTCAGCGGCCACACCGAAGGCTGATCTACAGGGGCTGCGACGGCGATGTAGTTGATCTTGCCGCTGGCGACTCGCTCAGTCCGGTCTTTGGCGAGCCATGTGAAGAACGCACCCTGCGCTTCCGCCGGCATGCCGGCGATGTAGGCTTCCCAAACGTCCGTTGTCGGCGTCTGTGCCACGACGGCTTTGATTCTGCGGTCGTACGCTGCGAGATAGGTGACGTGCGCGCCGCTGTACGACGTGCCCCACGCGCCGATGCGACCGGCGTCGACTTCCTTTTGCAGCATCACCCAGGTGATGGCGTTGCGATAGTCCTGGACCTGTTCGGGCCACAGCAATTGCCCGCGCGGCTCGCCTTCGCTGGCGCCGAAGAAGCGATAGTCGAATACGAGCACGACGAACCCGGCCTTGGCAAACTTCGACGCGAAGTTGTCCAGGTACATCTCCTTGACGGCGCTGTAGTCGGGCGCCATCACGATTGCCGGTCGTTTCTCGCCCGCTTTCAGCCCGGTCGGAACGTAGAGCCAGCCTGCGCATTTGATGCCTTCGCAGCCGAACACGACGTCGCGCCGGTCGAATCCCTGCGCAAAGCTCGATTGCGCACAGGCCAGCAGCAGAATAAACACGCCTAACCATCTGGCGGTGGCGCTGTGCAAGGCGCACCCAACCAGCTTTGCTCTTATCGTTGTTGTTGAATTGGACGTGATCACTTGGTTTCGTGCTCGGTTTGGTTCGGATGAGTGGGTGGGCCGGGCTCGTCGGCAGGCGGCCGTACGCCGGCGGCGACAATACCGGGCGGGCGACAATACAGCGCGGCGGATCGCGCACACAATAGCGCTGGAAGCATAGCAGGGACTGACGGGTGGCTGCCACGGCCGGCACTTTCTTTAGAGAACCTGCAGACGGCCCGACGCGTTGTGCAACACGATGTCAGCGAATTCCGTACGAGCGGTGCCATGCTGAAACGTGCTGACGCCGATTAGCCAGACGGCGACGATGCGTGGCGGCGGCGTGCCCATAGCGACGCTCACGTCGACGAAGACATTGCGATGTTCCGCGCACCACTCGCCGATTGCAGCCGTCCCCGATCGCACGACCCAATGCGTCTCACGCGCCGTCCATGCTCTGATCGGACAATCGAAGTGCGTGCCCGGCGCCAGCGCGCTGCTCCAGATCCAGGTGAGATCGCGGCCGTTGTCGAATTCGGCAGCGATGGAAACGTAGTCGTGCGTATGGACGCTGTCTTCGGCGCGCGCGCTGGGCTGCGCGAGCATCCGCCAGCGCCAGCTGATCTGCGCGTTCGGCGTGAGCGCAAATTCGACCGGCTTGCGCACGATGCCCTGATCGTCCTGTGCATCTAGCTTGATTGTGCGTCGTCCGGCGGCATCGAGCGCGTCGGTAAAAATTTCGGCGTGACCGGTTTCGAGAAGATAGCGCCAGCCATCCGGTGGCGCGATATTCGCCGCGATGCGTACGAGCTCGTCGGCGATGAAAGTCGGCGGTGCGGTTGCGCTTGCTACCGCGGACAGCGCGGGTTTCGCTGCACCTCGCCATGCAATTGCGAGCACGTCGATGTGACCTTGGAGCGCGTCGTAGAGCGACGTGCCGGTCGCCAATTCTCCGGCATCGTTTTTCCACAAACCCATGTACAACCCCAGCTCGACCTCGCCGCTGACGTCAGCCATGAACGTGCCGGTTTCGGTCGTGAGATTCACGATGCGACCGCCGGGTGCGACGCGTGCCCAGAGATGAAAGCGCGGGCCGCCGAACAGCGTCGGATGACGCGGCGACCATTGAATGCGTCCGGCGGCGAACAGGCTGTAGGACTGGCCGTGCAAAACCTGGATACCGGTGGACTGCCACGGTGGTTTTTGTGCGGGCAGGCGAATTAGCGCGGTGGCTGCGAACGATGCTTCGCGAACGTCGTTCGGGAGTGCGTTCAACCACTGCTCGGCTGATTCAATGAAATCGCTGTTCGTCATGACAACAAGACCAGTCGCTGCGGAAAATGAACGCAAGCTCTGCTTCGGAGCTGGACGCACATCGCGCGGCGTCGCACGATGATGTCGTCCCACGAGGGTAGACAGAAAATTGCTGCAATAGTTGGCGGCCGATATTCGTGCGTGCGAAATCGATCGTGGATCCGAGCGATACGCGGTGCAACTTCGGACTCCGATGGTGGCGCAGCCTCGGACCCATGGCGACCCTCCCCATCGCGACCGAATGGATCGGCCGTCAGCGGGACCACGGCAAAAACTACTACACTCGTGTTACGAGGCGCGCCGCGACGGCGCCGCTCGCACCCAATACAGGAGGAATGACATGCTGTTAGACGTCCGCACCTATCGCTGCCGGCCGGGAACCATCAAGAAACATCTCGCGCTGTACGAGAAACTAGGCAAAGGCCCGCAAGTCCGCCACCTCGGCGAACCGCTCGCCTATCTGCTCACCGAGACCGGCAACGTCAATGAGTACATCCACATCTGGGCGTACGAAGATGCCGCCGACCGCGCACGCCGCCGTGCCGCGATGATGGCCGACCCGGAATGGCAGACCTTCATGGACGAGAGCGGCAAGCTCGGCGCGCTGGAAGCGCAAGACAACCGACTGATGATTCCCGCGACGTTCTTTCCGATCAAGCGCTGAGGGCGTAGATTGAACGGACAAGGCTGCAAGGAATACGTGGACTCGTCGCGTGCCGTCTTGTCCGAGTCGATCTAGCGCGATGCAGGCGGTTTGAAACATCGTCCGGCTGGGTACGCTCGCCAGTGTTTATGTCGTTTTGTCCTCTAACGATTCGATGCAGCGGAGAATTTCATGACACAGCAAAACAAGGATTCCAGCCAACCCAACAAGAAGCCTGAGCCGCCGAAGACAGACGACGTCGACAAGCAAAATCAAAAGAAAAAAGCAGAAGTGGAAGAAGTCGCCGGCAGGCACAAGAACGACGGCGCAAAAGACCACAAGGCTAGGCGATAGGGGGCTGAGCAACGCTGCCGAAGAGCTCGAAGATGACAACCTCACGATCATTGACCTCGAAAACATCATCCTCACGGGCAAGATTATCGAACGACAAAGAGACACCAAAACCCGCGAAGTCAAAAACATCATCCGTTTGCGGACACTCGGCGGGCGTGAAGCGGATGTCGTCAAAGTCGGCCACGCGGGCACGCTCTACGTCATCACGGTCTACATCGTCCACTGAGCCGTGTGGCTCCTGCGGTCGTTCCGGTGTTCTGTTACGGAAGGTAACTCGCACGTTTGGGACGGGTAAGGATCTCCTCGTCATTGAGGGCATCCCGATGTGGTCTTGTCCGCACTGCGGCGAGTCTTACTTCACCGCGCAAACGATGCACGAGATCGAGCGAATAAAAGCACTGCGGAGTGCAGTGGCGATCGAAAGGCCGGTTTCAGTAGCGGAGTATCAACCAAAGGCTGCTTAGTCGCGGCGAAACGTGGGTTTCCCGTCGGCTTACGATTCTGTAGTTCCGGTTGAGGTATTTCGGGCGCGCTGATTCGCGAAGCCGCTTCGCCGGTGTATCAGTTCAGCCTTGGCGCCCTGGAGCTTCGATGCGAACAATACTAATCATAGTTGCCGGCTTGGTGCTTCTAGGCGTTTGCGTGTTCGGCGGAACAATGATCGGCGGGTGAGGTGCAGGGGTGATGGTCACGGCCGCGAAAATCTTTATCGTGATTTGCTTCGTTGCCGCCGCAATTAATATGTGGATCGGCGTGAGCCGGGCCGGTTACTTCGTCGCCGAAGAGCGGGTGAAGGGCGTTGCCTGCGCGACGGATGGCACCAAGTTGGGCGAGCAGCAAAGCGCGGTGAACTATTGACTTCCGGCCCTAAGCGAGTAGCGGCCGACTTAAGCGAGCAACAGATGGACTGGAAGCCATACATAACAGCGGATCCGCAAGTCATGCATGGGGCCGTGTGTCTGAAGGGCACACGTATCCCGGTGTCTGTCGTACTTGACAACCTAGCTGATGGAGAAACACCCGAACGCATTCTCGCCCAGTTCCCCTCGCTGAGCGCGGAACACATCTCTGCCGCAATTGCATATGCAGCAGACTTGGCTAGCGAGCGTGTTATATCGGTCCCAGTTTAGCTGTCGGGCATGAGTGCCCGCTTCAAGCTAAACGAAAACCTGCTGGGCGATGCTAAAGCGCTGCTTGCCGATGCAGGTGTCGATGTCGAGTCTGTAATCGATGAGCGTCTAGGCGGATACCCGGACGATGACGTACTCAACGCTTGCCGCGTTGAGGGCCGGATATTGATTACGCTGGACTTGGACTTCGCCGACCTGCGGCTCTATCCGCCAGCGGCCCATGCGGGTATCTGGGTACTGCGTCCGGCAACGCAAAGTGTACGCAACACCCTGTCAGACCTAAAAGGCGCCCTCGCCCTTATTGGAGAGGAAACAACGGCCGCTCGGCTTTGGATTGTCGAACCCGGCCGAGTGCGAATTCGCGAGTGAAGTAAGGCTGGCTTTTAAGGCAACGTTGAGCGCCTACGTAGATCTCCAATCGCCTTACCCCACCACCCGCGCCCGGTCCACGATCTTGTCCGCACTCGCCTTACTCATCCCGCCGCCACTCATCGTGCCGAACATCGATCCCCATGCATTCCTCGTTGCCGATAACCGCGTAGCGATAAACGCATCCGACACCTCGCTCGGCGCATGCTTCAACAGTTCTGCGCCTTGCAGCGCACGCGCCATCGCTTCGGTCGCTGCACGCGCGACGAATTCGTCTTCGCATGCGCGATCGATAAGCTGCGTGGTCTGATCCAGAAACGTGTCGAACCGCGGATCGCTTCCGCGGACGGCGCAGACCTCGGTTATGAACGCGTCGCGCGTGCTGCGATCCTTTTGCATGGCGCGCCGCACGTCCATACACATCATGTTCGCGGTGCCTTCCCATACGCTGTTGAGCGGCGCTTCGCGATAGAGGCGTGCCACCGGATTTTCCTCGACGAAGCCGTTGCCGCCGTGGCATTGCAGCGCTTCGTACGCGATCGCCGGCGCGCGTGAGCAGTTGAAATATTTCGCCATCGGCGTTGCGACGCGCGCGAATCGCTTCTCATGTTCATTGCTGTCGATGTGGTCTGTGGCTTTTGCCACGCGCAGCGCCATCAGCGTTGCCGCTTCGACTTCGATGGCGAGATCGGCCAATACGTTTGCCATCATCGGTTGTCGCGCGAGCGGCAGCTTGAATCCGCGCCGCGTCGACGTGTGTTGTAGCGCCAGCGTCAGCGCCTGCCGCATCAGCCCGGCTGAGCCGATGGCGAAGTCGAGCCGCGTGAGGTGCGCGTGCGAAAGAATTTCGCGAATGCCTTTTCCTTCTTGGCCGACGCGGATCGCGAGCGAGCCGGAATATTCGATCTCGCTCGACGCGTTCGACTTGTTGCCGCACTTGTCTTTCAAGCGCTGAATGAAGAATCGGTTGTAGCTGCCGTCCGGCAAAGTTCGCGGAAGGAAAAAACAGGTTACGCCGCCGTTAACCGTAGCGAGCGTGAAGAAGCCGTCTGCGACCGGCACGGAGCAAAACCATTTGTGGCCGGTGAGCTCGTACCAGTGCGCCGGAGCGCCATGATACGAATCGGTGTGCGAGTACGCCGCGGTGGTCTGCGTCTCGCGCAGATCGGAGCCGCCTTGCTTTTCGGTCATCGCGTAGCCGACGACGACGCTGGCTTTCTGGGCGACGTCGTTGCGATTGAATTCGTATCGGCTGCCGGTGATTTTCTCGGCCCAGATCGCCAAGCACGGCTCCGACATGAAACCGGCGCGCGCCGCGTACGCCATGCCGGTCGGGCAGCCGGTGCCTTGCTCGATCTGATTCCATAGATACGACAGCACGGCGCGCGCATAGTGAGATTGCGGTTGCTTCGCGGTCCACGCCAGCGAGTGCACTTCGTGCCGATAAGCAAGCTCCATCAACGCATGCCAGCTCGGATGGAACTCGACCCAATCGATGCGATTGCCAAACCGGTCGTGCGTTTTCAATTCGGGGATGTGTTTGTTAGCGAGTCGCGCGGCGTCTTGAACGCCTTCGTCGCCGGCGAGCGCACCGAGTGCTTCGCAACGTGATGCCGCCCACGGCGTTTCCCTGCCAATCGCATCGCGCAACACCGCATCGCCGAGAAAAGCGTTGAACCGCACGGTAGGCGCGGCTTGATTCTTCACGACGTGCGTGTCGAAGCGCGATTGCTCGCGCTGTTGCGAAACGAGCGTTTCCGGATCCATCGGCAGGTTCATGCTGGCCTCCTCTTTATCGCGCGGAGCCAACCGCGGCTGAGATGCGACGGCTATAGCGCTGCCACTTGCGGCTCACATCCATCCGACGGCGTATGGGCGCTCGTTGCATCGGTCGACACTCGCTGCGCCTAGCGATGCGCCTTCGCGCTGCGCGTCGGCACGCCGAATTCGCGATGACACACCTCGCCGAGCAATGCGACGCCATCGCGAAGCACTTGTTCGCTCGGATGCGCAAAGCACAACCGCAGACGCGTCTTGCCGATGCCGGCGTCGGTCATCCATTCCACGCCGGGATTGATCGCGACGCCGGCTTGCAGCGCGATCTGCGTGAGGCGAGTCGTATCCACCGTACTCGGCAGTTTCACCCACAAGAAAATGCCGCCGACCGGGTCGTCGAACTCTGCTTCGGCGCCGAATTGTTCGCGCAGCGCGCTCATCAGCACTTCGACTTTGCGCCGCAGCGTTTTGCGCAGCGTCGTCACGTGCGACGCGAAATGCTCGGTGCAGTATTCCGCCAGGATCATCTGCTCGAGCGCACCGGAGCCGCCGTCGCTCTTGATGCTGAGGATGCGGCTCATCACCGGCCAATCGGCGACGAGATAACCGATGCGCAGCGCCGGTGCGATCGACTTCGAGAACGAGCCGATGTGGATGACGCGATCGTCGCCGCACATGCCGCGCATTGCTTGCGGCCGGGTGCCGCTCCAGACCAAGTCCGCGTAGCATTCGTCTTCGAAAATCGGCACGCCGTATTGTTCGGACAACTGCAGCAGCTCGCGCCGCCGGCCCACGCTCATCACCGTGGCCGTCGGATTTTGCACGGTCGGAATGGTGTAGATGTACTTCGGCGTGATGCCTTGCCGTTTCAGATCGCTCAGCGTCGCCGCGAGCGCGATGCTGCTCAACCCATCGTGATCGACTTCGACACCCACGATATTTACGTTCAATCGCTTCAGACGCGTGATCGCGCCGCCGTAGGTCATCTGCTCGACGATGACCGTATCGCCGGGCGAAGTCAGTATCTGGTTGACCAGATCCAGCCCCTGCAGCGAACCCGACGTGATCAGGATTTGCTCTGGCGAGCACGTGATGCCGGCGTCCGCGGCGAGCTTGCGCGCGATGAATTCGCGCAGCGGCCGATAGCCCAAAGGCCCGCTCTGCAAGCCGTAGGTGGAAAGCGTCTTGCCTTCGCGACGCAGGACACTGGTTGCGGCCGCGATCAGCCCGTCGACCGGAACGCTGTCGGCGTCATTGTGGCCGCCGACGAAGTTGTACTTCGGGAAACCGGTCCACGGGGCGGCCGGTGGCGGCAAATCCGGGCGCAGCAGGCGGGCATAGTCCAGCGATTCAGCCATAGATACCTTTGAGGTCCTTACCTTCGAGCGAAGTCAGCATGTCACGGGCAGCATTATGATCACAACTTGCACGGTCGACGACGGGCCGATGCGCGAAGGTGGCGACGGTCCTGCACAAAGGGTTGGAAAGCGCAGCCGCCGGCGCCATATGGGAGAGTGAGTCAAACTGTCGTCCATCTTGGCCTTAGTCGCCCCTCTCTAAACCGAGTCACCAATGCAAGCACTCCATTTCGACAACGCTTTCGTCCGCGACCTGACCTCTGACCCTGAAGCCGGCTCGCGCGTGCGGCAAGTGCACGGCGCGCTGTATTCGCGCGTCGACCCCACCCCGGTCAGCGCGCCGCGCCTGGTCGCCTACTCGCCTGAGGTGGCAGCACTGCTGGGTATCGATCCGGTTTACATCGCGTCACCGGCGTTCGCCAACGTCTTCGGCGGCAACGCGCTGCTCGACGGTATGCAGCCTTACGCGGCCAACTACGGCGGTCATCAGTTCGGCAACTGGGCGGGACAGCTCGGCGATGGACGCGCGATTACACTTGGCGAGACGATCAACGCTGTCGGCCAGCGGTGGGAGCTGCAGCTCAAAGGCGCCGGCCGCACGCCGTATTCGCGTACCGCGGATGGCCGCGCTGTGCTGCGGTCTTCGGTGCGCGAATTTCTCTGCAGCGAAGCGATGCATCACCTCGGCGTGCCGAGCACGCGCGCATTGAGCCTGGTCGCGACCGGCGATCAAGTTGTGCGCGACATGTTCTACGACGGCCATCCGAAAGCCGAGCCGGGCGCGATCGTGTGCCGCGTGGCGCCGTCGTTCATCCGCTTCGGCAACTTCGAGCTGCCCGCGACGCGCGGCGACGTCGCGCTATTGAAACAGTTGATCGACTTCACTATCCGCCGGGATTTTCCGGAGCTGGCCGCCGTAGACGCCGCCGCCATCGGTGAAGACATTTACGCGGAATGGTTCGCGCAGGTCTGCGAGCGCACCGCGCGCATGGTTGCGCACTGGATGCGCGTCGGTTTCGTTCACGGCGTGATGAATACCGACAACATGTCGATACTCGGCTTGACCATCGATTACGGCCCATACGGCTGGATCGACGACTTCGATCTCGATTGGACGCCGAACACGACCGATGCGGGTGGACGCCGCTATCGGTTCGGCCAACAGGCGCAAATCGCTTATTGGAATCTCGGACGGCTCGCGAATGCGTTAGCGCCGGCGTTCGCATCGGTCGACCCGCTACACGCCGGGTTGCAGCGCTACGTCGATACATTCGTTGCTGCGGACCGCAACAACATCGCAGCTAAGCTAGGCCTCGTCGAGTGCTCCGATGAAGACGTCGATCTGATGGAAGCGCTGCACGAAATGATGCAAACGGCTGAAGTGGACATGACGATATTTTTCCGCTCGCTAGCTGACGTCGATCTGGCGGCGCCGACGCTGGTACCGTTGCGCGAGGCGTTTTACAACGAAGGCACCCGCCGAGATGCTGAGCCGCGGTTCAGCGCCTGGCTGGCGAGATACAGCGAACGCGCGCGCCGCGACGGCGTTTCGCAAGCCGAGCGGCGCGCACGAATGCACGCCGTCAATCCGCGCTACGTATTGCGCAATTATCTCGCACAGCAAGCGATCGACCGCGCGGAAGAGGGCGACGATGCCGGCATCCACGAGTTGCTCGCCGTGCTGCGCCGACCGTACGACGACCAGCCGGGACGCGAGCAATTCGCACAGCGCCGACCGGACTGGGCGCGCAATCGCGCGGGGTGCTCGATGTTGTCTTGTAGCTCGTGATTACAACAGTGCTGCGGAACAGGCGGCTGTCATAAGGCATACTGGTTCGCGATTAGAAGATTAATATTGCGATGTTCGGGCCGCAGGACGGATGAGTCGTGCTGACCGTGTACTTCAATCATCGTGTGTACAGTAGTTGTATCAAAAGTCGGCGTGGCTGCGATGCGCCATAACCGGGTTGGCCGATGAACCTACCGAACGCTGACAGTGCGGTGATAGACCGAGGGAAAGTTACTGATTATCTTTTGTCGCCATCTCATCCTGTCGGCCGCTTTAAAAGCGCATTCTTCGCTTCGCTGGGCTACTCCGCGAATGCATGGGAACTGCTTTTGGAGGACATTCGTGAGCTTGCTCGAATCGGCGAGGCCGCGGCCGGCCACAAGAGCCCGTACGGAAGCAAGTTCGAAGTCTATGGCGACCTTAGCGGGCCGGCTGGCCGTTCCGCCGCTGTTGTAACTGTGTGGATCGTTCGCACAGGAGAAGATTTTCCGCGCTTCATCACTGCTTTCCCAAGGTAAATCATGTTCAGTATCCTAGACACTGTCGTGTTGACGCGAGATATCCCGGACGCTGACCTTCGTCGAGGCGACCTCGGCGCGGTAGTGGAAGTTTACGGAGCGAATGCGTTCGAGGTGGAGTTCGTCGTGGCATCCGGTCGTACGCAGGCGCTCATTACGCTGAACGCAGCGGACCTTCGGCATGTTGACGACCATGATTTGATTTCCGTACGGCATTTAGTACAAGCGGCCGGTTGACTACCAGCCAGCGGGTAAGCGCCGTGACGTTGGGTCGCCCTCGCGCGTTTACATGCTGTTGCCTGTGAGGTCGAAGTTTCAGCGCGATCAGTCCAGCGAAATAGCGAGGCGAGGTCATCATGAAAAACATCCCGATGTATCACGACGGCTCGCGCAAACTGCAGGATCAATTCCAAACGCGCAGACTCGCTGACCGCCTCGTGGATGTTTTAGCGCGCGATGCTTTCACCGACGACGATCGGACGTTCATCGAAACGCGCCCGCTGTTTTTTCTGGCGACAGCCGATGCAGAGGGACGAGCGGAATGTTCGTACAAGGGCGGCTTGCCTGGATTCGTGCGCGTGATCGATGCCCGGACTCTGGCTTTTCCGAGCTACGATGGCAATGGGATGTTCAAAAGCCTGGGCAACGTTCTCGTCAATGCTCACGTGGGGATTCTGTTTATCGACTTCGAAAGTCCCAAGCAATTGCGCGTGAATGGCAAGGCCAGCGTGCGCGACGACGATCCGCTGTTGTCGGAATTTGTCGGTGCCCAGTTGGTCGTTCGAGTCCGCGCCGAGGCGATCTTTCCGAATTGCCCGCGCTACATTCACAAGATGCAGATCATCGAGCAGTCCCCGTATGCGCCCTGCGATGGACACACGCCGCCCGAGCCGAAGTGGAAGCAGTTTCCCGAGTTCCGCGACGTGCTGCCGCCTGGGGATCCTGCGGATCCAGGGGCTGGGGGCTAGGGGCTGGGGACTGGGAAATGCGCGCGGCCAAGCCGCGATTTGTTCCCGCTCTGCCCGCCCTGCGTACTTGACGTTTCCTAGCCCCTAGTCCCTGCGCATAGCGCCCTAGCCCCCAGACCCTAGCCCCCAGACCCTAGCCCCCAGACCCT
>JBDTMS010000047.1:0-12127 GCA_039934195.1 Betaproteobacteria bacterium | reverse complement strand
GACCGGACCGGACCACGGCCTAGTATGCATTCGCGCTAAACGCTTCGACATTAGATGCGACGAGCACACAAGGAACACGCCTGCTGCATTCCGCTCGATTCGTCCGACCATCGGCAATCATTCGCAAGCCCATCCTTGAGCTATCGCTTAGAAAGCTGCAATTTGTCGCTTCACCGGAAGCGGCCGGCGCGCCGGTACGCATGCGGAATACGACAGAATAGATGCGCGAACAATCTGACACGCAAAAAGTTATGGACATCAAGCCAATTAGAAATCACCGGGCCTACAAGGCGGCGCTCGCGGAGATCGATCGCCTATTCGACTCGCGCCCCGGTACGACAGAGGCTGATCTGCTCGAAGTTTGGGTTACGCTCGTCGAAGCTTACGAACAGCGCAATCACCCCATCCCCCCGCCTGACCCAATCGAGGCAATACTTTATTTCATGGAGAGTCGTGGACTAGCTCGCAAGGATCTGGAGCCGCACATCGGTAGCCGCGCGAAAGTGTCTGAGGTGCTTTACCGCAAACGGCCGCTCTCGATTGAGATGATACGGCGACTTCACCAGGGATTAGGCATACCTGCCGACGTGCTCATTCAGCCGTATGAGGTCGAAGCCGCCTAGGCTTGATATACCTGCGGCGTCTTCTTCTTTTCACCCCCACTCCTCGCTTGTACCTCGCGGCCGGCCGTAGTTTCGCCGGAAAATGCTCCTTCCTCAAATTTCGGGGAAAGTTAAGATGTACCGCAGCCTATCGCGTTTTCGCTGAAATTAGGCAGTCTAGCCAGACTAGGATGGGTGCCGTGAAAAAAGCAAAGTGGCCGTTGCAAGAGGCTAAAAACCGACTATCGGAAGTGGTTCGCAAAGCGAGTGAAGAGGGCCCGCAAACAATTACCCTGCACGGAGACGATGCTGTGGTTGTTGTGGGTGCGGACGAATATGAAAAACTTGCACGCAAGCCGCGCGGTTCTCTGGTGGCGTTCTTTCGCAAGTCGCCTTTGCGTGGCGTTGATTTGAAAATCTCCCGCTCTGCAGACACAGGTCGAAGCGTCGACTTGTGAGGTTCCTGCTCGATACCTGTGTCATCTCGGAGCTGGTTCGCCCGATGCCAACGCCGTCTGTCGCCGCTTGGATGGAGAGTGCAGCGGAGGATGTTTGCGGCGTTGGTTGCGGTGCTTGGAGGCGGCGAAGTTCGTGGCTTTGATAACGAGGCTGAGAATGCTCGATCTGCCGGCGCTTGCGCGCCAAGACGGCAAGCAAGCGCGCGCTTAGTGAAGCTCGCGGACAAGATCGCCAATCTGCGCGACATCGCAGCGAGTCCGCCTGCGAGTTGGGATCTGCGTCGCAAGCGGAAGTTACTTTTGAATGGGCGAAATAAGTCGTCGACGGCATGCGCGGAACGAATCGGAAGCTCGAAGCGCTGTTCGACAAGGCGTACGCGCAGCGACCTTGAGCAACTGGAGTTTCACTGCGACTAAGCCCGTTGGTTTGAAAGGGGCTCCGTATATAGGACGATGAACGAAAGCGGTGAGGGAGTTCCGATGAAGAAACTGGAACGCATCACGTTTGATCCTGCAGTGATGGGCGGTCGTCCGTGCATTCGCGGCATGCGCGTGACTGTCGGAACGATCGTGGGTTTGATGGCGGCAGGGAAATCTCGTGAAGAGATCTTACGCCTCTACCCCTATCTTGAAGCCGCGGATCTCGATGAGGCGCTTGCCTATGCGGCCTGGCGGGCGGAAGAAGCCGAGTTTCCACTCTAAGAAGTGAAGCTTCTCCCTGATATGAATTTGTAGCCTACTTGGGTCGCGTGGCTTCAGCGTAACGGCCACGAAGCGACGCACTGATCTGTGTTTGGAAATATCCGAGCACCTGACTCAGAAGTCATGGCCTGGGCTCTCGCGAATGGATATGTGCTGTTCACGCATGATTTGGACTTTGAGGCGCTGCTAGCTGCAGGCGGCGATAGCGCACCAAGCGTAATCCAGCTGCGCAGCAATGACGTGACGCCCGAGGCTAGCGGAGAGTTGGTGCTAAGTGCGATGACTCGATTCGTGAACGAGCTGGAATCCGGCGCCTTGATTTCGATCGATACGTTGCGGGCTCGGGTGCGGTTACTGCCGCTCAATTAGTCATCGGTCGCCCCGACGTTTTTTTCAACGGCAGAGCAATGCCGACACGGTTTATCGAGGCATTTGAGAGCGAAGTCGTGTTGCTCAAACACATTACTTGTAGACAATTGATGTGAATCAGCAACATACTCCGCTCTCGATGAAGCGCAAATCTCCAGCTACTCACGAGCAGGCGGTGCTCAAACTCGCGCACAAACGCGGCTTGCTGCACACACGCGACATCGTGGCGCTCGGCGTTCCCACTGTCGTCCTCACCCGCCTGACTCGCGCCGGAAAACTCGAGCGCGCAGGGCGTGGGGTTTATGCGCTGAGCGGTCGGCGAACCAGCGAGCATCGTTCTTTGGCCGAAATATCCCTGCGAGTTCCGCGCGGAGTGATTTGCCTGCTCTCCGCTCTTCGCGTTCACGGAATCGGCACTCAAGCGCCGTTCGAGGTTTGGCTCGCACTGCCCGCAGGTGTCATCCCACCCAGGCGCACCTCGCCTGAGATACATGTAGTCCGCATGTCCGGTGAGTCTCTCGCGCAAGGTGTCGACCGTATTCGAATCGATGGCGTGCCCGTGCCGGTCTTCAACGCGGCCAAGACCATTGCCGACTGTTTCAAGTTTCGCAACAAGATCGGGCTCGACGTGGCGCTCGAGGCACTGCGTGAAGGCTGGCGCGAACGCAAAGTAACGATGGATGCACTGTCACGATATGCCACTCTGAATCGCGTGGCTAACGTCATGCGCCCCTACATGGAAACGCTGGCGTGAATGAGCGAAAGCCAGCTCGCAATCGCGCTGCATCGATTCGCCAACGACTGCTGGACCGAGCACGCGTCCAGAAAGAAGACTTTCAATTCTTGCTGGATCGGTATGCTGTGGAGCGGATGCTGTACCGGTTGTCGATATTGGAGGACCGCGAACAATTTCTGCTCAAAGGCGCGCTGCTGTTCACGTTCTGGTTTGACGAGCCGCATCGGCCGACACGTGACGCTGACTTTCTGAGTTTCGGTGCGCCCGATGCTGAGCGACTGGTGGAAACCGTCCGGCGGCTTTGCGTAATGGAATGCGACGATGGCATTACCTACGACGCTGGTTCGCTTCGCGTGCAAGAAATCCGCGAGAACGCGCGATATCAGGGCCTGCGTGTCACCCTCAGTGGCGATCTGGATAATGCACGATGCAATGTCCAACTCGACGTGGGCTACGGTGATGTAGTCACACCGGCGCCCGTTGAACTGACCTATCCGACCTTGCTCGACGAGTTCCCGGCTGCGAGGCTCCGCGCCTATCCAAGGGAGACGGTATTCGCTGAAAAGCTGGAAGCGATAGCGCAATTTGGCATTGCCAATAGCCGCATGAAGGACTATTTCGACCTGCTCGCACTGGCCCGCGAAGGCGCGATGGACCTGCCCGATCTCTCGCGTGCTATTGCGGCGACTTTCTCGCGCCGCCAAACCCCGCTCCCCAACCCGCTACCCATCGGACTGACCCAGGCCTTCGCACGAGATCTGCAAAAGCAGAAGCAGTGGAATGCATTCGTGGCGAGGAACCGGCTCGATGCGCCGGCGCTCGACGCAGTCATCGACGAGTTGGCAAAATTCGTATCTGCGGTTTGAAGCAGGCGACGCGTACGAAGCTCGCAGGCATCACACGTGATCGACTGCGTTGTCCCATGACGGGAATTTTTCGCGACCTTCGACGCAGGTTCGCGGTGCTTCCCCACTCACCTCGGCACAGACGGATTCGATGCCTATCAGCGCTGGCTATCATGAGGACGAACGCGAGATTCTTCGATGGCGGTAAAGAGGGGGCGTCGTGGCGTCGCTTGGTCTGTTCAGTTTTTAGTCGCCGTTCGTATTTCGTGAACATCCTCCGAGACTGAACGGCACTCACCCACCGACTTACAGCTTTGCTAAGATGCAGCGCGCGCTGTCCGGGCGCCGCGTGTTGCGCCTGCGCAAGCTATGTATTCCCCTGGAATGCATTTGCACCGATTAGGCTTCAGGCCGTAGATTTTAGTACGTAGTTTACTATTTGCTCGGGGAGGAGCACTTCACTTGGTTCCTACGGAAGACGACGCGCGCGAACAGATTGATCGGATGCTCAAGCAAGCCGGTTGGGATGTGTTGGACCTCGACAAGGCCAACATCATTGGCACGCGCGGTGTTGCCATCCGAGAATTCCCTCTACCAGGGTTCGGATTCGCGGACTATCTGTTGTATGTTGATGGTCGGGCCGCTGGCGTGATTGAAGCAAAAAAAGCGGGTACGACGCTAACTGGTGTGGAAATCCAATCAGCGAAGTACACGGTCGGCTTGCCTGCAAGTCTTCCAGCGTGGCAACGACCGCTGCCTTTCGCATACGAATCTACGGGACACGAAACGCGGTTTACGAATGGTCTCGACCCAGATCCGCGCTCCAGAGGCACCTTTGCGTTTCATCGCCCTGAGATGCTCGCGCAATGGCTGCAAAGCCAGCCAAAGACGGCGGCCGATCAAGATTCCGCCTACAACGTCACTGGTCAAACGTTTCTCGCTCGAATGCGCCAACGGCCCCCGCTGATCGAAACCGGTTTGTGGCCCGCTCAAATCGTTGCTATCCAAAATCTGGAAAACTCCCTTGCCGCGAACAAGCCTCGGGCCTTGATTCAAATGGCCACAGGCAGCGGAAAGACCTTTACCGCGATCAACTTCATTTACCGGCTGATCAAGTTCGCCGGCGCGCGTCGCGTGCTGTTCTTGGTCGACCGTGGCAACCTCGGCCGGCAGACCAAGAAGGAATTTGACCAGTACGTCTCGCCCTATAACAACTTCAAGTTCGGCGAGGAGTACATCGTCCAGCACCTGAGCAGCAACACACTGGACACCACCGCCCGTGTCACCATCAGCACCATCCAGCGCATGTTCTCGATGCTCAAAGGACGCGAGTTAGCAGCCGAAGACGAGGAACGGTCCACAGCCGGTGCCGAGGGTCTGTTTACGGACGCGGAGCCCATCGATTACAACCCCGCTATCCCGATCGAGACCTTCGACATCATCGTTACCGACGAAGCCCATCGCTCCATATACAAACTGTGGCGGCAAGTGCTGGAGTACTTCGATGCCTACCTGATCGGTCTCACTGCCACGCCCAGCAAACAAACTTTCGGATTTTTCAATCGCAACCTGGTGATGGAATACGGCCACGAGCAAGCCGTGGCAGACGGCGTCAACGTCAACTACGACGTTTACCGCATCCGCACCGCAGTGAGCGAGGCGGGTAGCAAGGTCGAATCCGGCTACTACGTGGACCTGCGCGACAAACAGACCCGCAAGGTGCGCTGGGAGCAACTGGAGGAAGAGTTTGCCTACGACCCGAACCAACTCGACCGCGGCGTGGTGGCCGTCGATCAGATCCGCACACTCATCCGCACCTTCCGCGACAAGCTGCGCAGCGACATCTTTCCCGGCCGTACTGAAGTTCCGAAGACACTGATCTTCGCCAAAGACGATAGCCATGCCGAAGACATCGTCAAGATCGTGCGCGAGGAGTTCGCCAAGGGAAACGAGTTCGCGCAAAAGATCACCTACCGCACCACGGGAGAGACGCCCGAGCGCCTGATTGCCGCCTTCCGCAACAGCTACCATCCGCGCATTGCCGTAACGGTGGACATGATCGCTACCGGCACCGACATCAAGCCGCTGGAGATCGTGATGTTCATGCGGGCGGTGAAGAGCCGCACGTTCTTCGAGCAGATGAAAGGCCGTGGCGTGCGTGTGATCTCGCCGGACGATCTGAAAGCCGTCACGCCTGATGCCAAGGCAAAGGACCACTTTGTGATCGTGGACTGCGTGGGCGTATGCGAGCGCGACATGACCGACTCGCGCCCGATGGATCAGAAGAAGTCAGTGCCGCTGGATAAGCTCCTTCAAGCGGTGGCACTCGGCAACACCGAGCCCGACGTGCTCTCATCCGTCGCTGCCCGCTTGGCAAGGTTAGAAAAAGACTTACCGCCTGTCGATCAAGCCAAGATCGCCCAAGCCGCCGGCGGGGTCACGCTCAAAGACCTGACGCGCGGCATCGTCAATGCATTGAGCCCGGACCTTTCACCCGAGCAAGCAGCCACCGCCGCCCAAGCCGCGGTCAAACCGCTCTACGATCCGACGCTGCGCGAGCTGATCCTGACGCTTAAGCAGAAGAACGAGCAGGTCATCGACAACGTCACGGAAGACCAACTGCTCGAAGCTGGCTTTTCCGAAGCGGCGCGCGAACGCGCCAAGCAACTCATCACTAGCTTCGAGCAGTTCATCCAGCAGCACAAAGACGAAATCACCGCGTTGCAGATTCTCTACAACCGTCCGACCAAGGCGCCGCTGACGTTCGAAGACCTGAAAGCGTTGGCCGACACACTGCAAGCCCCCCCGCACCTGTGGACGGAGAGCCAGCTCTGGCAGGCCTACGCTGCGCTGGACAAAGCCAAGGTCAAAGGCACGAGCACTAAGCGCATCCTCACCGATCTCGTTTCGCTGGTGCGCTACGCCATGCACCAGGAGAACGAACTGGTGCCGTACCCCGAGCGCGTGGCCGCAAACTTCAAAGCGTGGATGGCGCAGCAGCAAGCGGCGGGTAGGGCCTTTACGGATGAGCAGCGCTGGTGGTTGGAGAAGATGGCTGAGCATATCGCGTCCAACCTTGGTATTGAGGCGGATGACTTTGGCTATGCGCCATTTAATCAGCGTGGTGGATTGGGTAAGGTGCATCAGATTTTTGGTGCGGAGTTGTCGAAGGTGATTGAGGCATTGAATAAGGAATTGGCGGCGTGATCGCCGTTGAAACTCCCGCACTTTCTGATTCTCCGAAGGCGCTATCTGACGTTGTTAGACTTGGCGACGTCCTGGAGGTTATCCGAGGCGCCTCGCCAAGGCCGAAAGGGGACCCAAAGTACTTCGGAGGTGACATCCCTTGGGTAATGATCAGCGACCTCAAGCGCGAGCCAGGTAAGTACCTGTCGCAGACCCGGGAGACGGTTACCAAGGCAGGAGCTGACAAGAGTCGCTATCTCGCAGCAGGCACGCTCATCCTGTCAAATAGTGGGACCGTCTGCGTACCTAAGATCCTTGCGGTCGACGGTTGCATTCATGACGGATTCGTCGCATTTCCCTCTATCCCGTCAGCGATTGATAAGCGCTATCTTTACTGGTTTTTCGAGTACATCCGGCCTGCAATCATTGAGGCCAATCGACAAGGCATTACTCAGGTAAACCTCAACACAAGCATCGTCAAAGACATTCGATTTCCATTGGTGCGGATTGACACGCAACGCCGGATCGTCGCCGAAATCGAAAAGCAGTTCTCCCGTCTCGACGAAGCTGTCGCCAACCTCAAGCGCGTCAAGGCCAACCTCAAGCGCTACAAGGCCGCCGTCCTCAAAGCCGCCGTCGAAGGCCGCCTCGTCCCCACCGAAGCTGAACTCGCCCGTCGTGAGGGCCGCCAGTACGAAACGGGCACCCAACTCCTTCAGCGCATTCTCGAAACCCGCTACGGCCGGTGGAACGGTAGGGGAAAGTATAAGGTGCCTATAGGGGTAGAGTTGTCCCAAACCGTCGGCGCGCCAGAAGGATGGACGATCGCGAGCCTTGATCAACTGGCAAGCAAGATCACAAGCGGTTCGCGCGATTGGTCGCCTTACTACAACCGAGGTACGAGCACCTTCGTACTCGCCCAAAATGTGCGGCCACTTGCGCCCGATTTCTCGGTGCGCCAGTTTGTTGATCCACCGAAGGACGATCCGTCCCGTGATCGGAGCCGTGTCGAACCCGGGGATCTATTGGCGACGATCGTCGGAGCGAACACTGGACAGGTCTGCTTGATCAGTGCCGCGCCGGACGATGCATATGTGTGCCAGAGTGTCGCGCTGATTCGGCCAGCTGAATCGGGCGTTTCGGCCTACCTCAACTACTGGCTCAACTCAGAAGAGCATGGGCGGCGGTACTTTGAACGTTGCATGTATGGCCAGGGTCGTCCACACCTGAGTTTCGAGCAATTGATGACAGCTCCCATCGCGCTGCCACCGGGCGCTGAACAACAGCGGATCGTCGCCGAAGTCGATCGGCGCCTTTCCTTCGTGCGCGAAGTCGAGTCCCAAGTCGAAGCCAATTTGAAGCGCGCCGATCGCCTCCGGCAAGCCACCTTGGGGAAGGCTTTCGCGTCTCTGGGAGAAAAGGGACAATAGGCTCAGGAGGATTGCCATGGCCGCGGATATCACCATTGAGCTTGCGTCGTTGCGATTCGAGGGCAGGCGTTTCGAGAACCGCTCCTTAGATGTCGAGTGCACTCAAGAGTTGATTGCTTATCGCAATCTTGTCCTGGCGTGTGCGAAGGAGTTGTATCGGCGAAAGCAGCCGCAACGCTCACGTCTTCCGAAGGGCTTCGAGGATGAGTTTCGACTCCAGTTCAACCGGCTGGAGGACGGGTCTGCCGTGGTGCCGCTTCAGAGAGTCCGCGTTGTCGAGCAGGGGGAGTTGGAGCTTGGAAACCTTGACGAGTTTGACGAGGCAGCCGAACTTATTGACGCAGCAATTGCGGCCGCGGATGTTGATGAACCACTGCCTCTCGCACTCCCCCCAAATGTCATTCCGCTTTTTCGGGATTTTGGTAAGACGCTTCGCGCCGATGAGGTGCTTTTCACTCGGGCGCGCCGCACCAACAACGAAGCGCCTTATACAGCGAGGGCGCGAAAGCGCCTGGCTGAATGGGTCGGGCCAATCTACGAGGATGTCGTCGACGTTGTGGGCGAGGTACGCATGGTGAACCTGGGGCCGGGAGCGTTCGCACTTCAGTGTTATGGCACCGAAGGTCTCGTGAGCGGCAAGTTCTCCCCGGAACAGGAGGCATTGGTCCTCGAGGCGCTGCGTGAACATCGCATTGCCCGCTTGCGCGTTCGCGGGGTGGGGGAATTCTCAACAACCGATCGCTTGCTCAAGAAATTCGCGCGGGTGGATTCTGCCGAACTGGCGCCGACCGGTGAAGTTGCCTTCGACGAAAGCGCACAGCCGATCTGGGAGCAGCTCGGGGCCATTGGGAGATCGGCACCTAAGGAAGCTTGGGAGGTCATTCCGTCAGACCTTTCTACGCGAATCGATGAAGTCGTCTACGGCACCGGAAGCGAAGGGTCGTGAAGGTCATTTTCGCCGACACGGGCTATTGGGTTGCGGTGCTAAACCCTAACGACGACTGGAACGCGCGTGCGAACGACGTGTCTCGATCGCTTGGCAAGATCCGGATCGTTACCACCGAGATGGTAATGGACGAGTTGCTGGCCGCACTGTCGAAAGTGCCCGTTAGACCGATGGCGATTCAAGGTGTCCAAGCGATTCAGGCAAGTCCAAACATCGAGGTTGTTCCGCAGACTTCCCTGCAGTTCGGCGGGGCATTCGAAATGTACCGGCGCATGACCGACAAAGAATGGAGTCTGACCGACTGCGCTTCGTTCCAGCTCATGAGGTCGCGAAGCATACTAGACGCCCTTGCACACGATCATCATTTCGAGCAGGCGGGCTTCGTTGCCTTGCTGCGCTCATAGCGAAACTTTGTTCAGTCGCATGCTGGGTTATCGTGCTGCAGGTGCGACAATTCGCCTCGCGACTTGAGTTCAGATGAACTCCGCCGCACTCATTCAAAAACTCTGGAATTATTGCAACGTCCTACGGGACGATGGCATGAGCTATGGCGACTACGTCGAGCAGCTCACCTACCTGCTGTTTCTCAAAATGGCCGACGAGCGATCCCGTCCGCCCTACAACCAGGCAAGCCTAATCCCCGCGCAGTACGCCTGGCCCTCGCTGCTCTCGCGCGACGGCGACGAGCTGTTCGACCACTACCGCCACGCCCTCGAAGCCTAGGCAGAGAAAGGCACCCTCGCGCTGATCTTCAACAAGGCGCAGAACAAGTTCCAGGACCCGGCCAAACTGAGGCGCGTTATCGTCGACCTCATCAACGAGGAAGACTGGTCCTCGATGAGTGCCGACGTGAAGGGCGACGCTTACGAGGGCCTGCTAGAGAAGAACGCGCAGGACACCAAGAGCGGCGCGGGGCAGTACTTCACGCCGCGCGTACTGATCCAGGCTATGGTCCATTGCATTGCGCCCAAACCGAACGAGACGGTGTGCGATCCTGCCTGCGGAACCGGCGGCTTCCTCTTTACCGCGCACAACTACATCACACACCACAACCCGAACCTCACCCGCGAGGAAAAACGCCATCTTAGGGAAGGCGCCTTCCGCGGCTGGGAGTTGGTGCAAGGGACCGCGCGCGTCTGCGCGATGAACCTGCTGCTGCATGGCATCGGCTCCGAGAAGAACGTGCCGATCAAAGTGGCCGACGCGTTGGCGGCTGATCCAGGAGAGCGCTTCGAGGCGGTGCTGGCGAATCCTCCGTTCGGCAAGAAGAGCAGCACGGTGATCGTCGGTGAGGATGGCAAGACTTCGACCGAGAAGGACATCATCGAGCGGGACGACTTCTGGGCCACCACCTCGAACAAGCAGCTCAATTTCGTGCAGCACATCAAGACGCTGCTCAAGGTGCACGGTCGTGCGGCGGCGGTTGTACCGGACAACGTGCTATTCGAAGGCGGCGCCGGCGAAACGATCCGCAAGAGACTACTGCACGAATGCGACGTGCACACTCTGCTGCGCCTACCGACGGGTTTGTTTTACGCGCAAGGCGTAAAGGCGAACGTCGTGTTCTTCGACAAGAAGCCCGCGGCCGAATCACCCTGGACCAAGAAGCTTTGGATCTACGATTTGCGCACCAACAAGCACTTCACGCTGAAGACGAATCCGATGCAGCTTGAAGACCTCAATGAGTTCGTCACTCTCTACAATTCAGCGAACCGCCATGACCGCAAAGCCAGCTGGAGCGAAGCGAATCCCGAAGGCCGGTGGCGCGTCTACGAGTATGCCGAGCTTATCGCTCGCGACAAGGCAAGCCTCGATATTTTCTGGTTGAGAGATGAAAGTCTCGCTGATTCCGACAACTTGCCTGCGCCTGAAATCATTGCTGCGGAAATCGTTGAGGATTTAGAAGCGGCGCTTGAACAATTCCGGCTGATCGCAGGCGATCTCGGTGGACCTGCCGCGCAAGAAGGTATGGATAGCTAACGAACATCAGTGGGTGATCTATGTCGCTTCTGACGATCTGGAAGGCCAATCCGATGGAAATTGAAATCAAGCTGATCCAGCAGCTCGTTGCGATTGCTGGCGATGGTGTGCTCAAGGATGAAGGCAATGCATCGACCGAGGTGCGAGAGTTTTTGGGCGCTGTGCCAACGGGATTGCTAGGTCGCTACCTCGATCAATGTCTCAATGCCGGATTTCAGGACAGCGGATTCGTCCTCCAAGACATCGTAAACGAGTTGGGAAGACGGCTTGGTTGCGAAGTGAAGCCGGGTATCTACCGTGGAAAAGTTGGTGCAGTCGGCTTCGATGGAATCTGGACGTTTCCCGACGGTTACTGCATCGTCGTCGAGTCCAAAACGACTGACGCTTATAGCATCAAGCTGGACAAATTCGCTGCGTATCGCAGCTCACTCATCAAGCAAGCTGCGCTTCCTGAGCAGTCATCCATCCTCATAGTAGTAGGACGGGCGGATACTGACGGTTTAGAAGCGCAGGTGCGCGGTTCGCGCCACGCTTGGGACATTCGCCTTATCAGCGCAGATAAGCTGCTCAAGCTTGTAGAGATAAAACAGGCGGCTGACAGCAAAGCCACGATCCAGAAAATCAGAACGGTTCTTACGCCGCTAGAGCTCACACGAGTCGATTTTATCGTCGATCTGCTTGCAACCACTGCGGAGGACATTAAAGATACCGCCGTAGCAGAGGCCGTGGACGAGGAGACTGAGGCAGAGGTTGCGGCGGGAAAGAAGTGGACACCGGTTGCGTTCCACGACGATGTAGTGGCGCGTGTGGCCGAGAAATTAGGAACGGAGTTCAAGAAAGAGACCCGTTCCTTATATGCCTCTATAAACGGAA
>JBDTMS010000046.1:0-12128 GCA_039934195.1 Betaproteobacteria bacterium | reverse complement strand
GGCGGTCAAGCGGAATCCGCGCGCGAAACGTTCCGCACGATGTCCAAGCCGGACCGCGATGCGCTCGCACGCTTCGTTGAATCGTTATAAGCGCCGGGGCTAGCTCCAGCTGTCATCTGCACATTGCCCTACACTGCAGGTGAGCGGCGCGAGTGGGTGCGCGCCTCGTTGCTTCATCGATACGACAAATGAGGAGCCGATGATGAAACCGAACCGCCGAGCATTCCGCGTTCGACCCGGCATGCGCCAGGGATTGCGAACCGAAATACCGCTGCCGACGCAGCTCATCTCCAACGAAGAGTTTCCGCCGCTGCCGCAGACGCTGCAGCAGCGCGAGGTCGAGTCGCGCATTCTCACCTCGGCCGGACTGTTGGCACCTCGACTCGGTCTCAGCCGACGCGAGTTTCTGCGCACGAGCGGCGGGATGGCAGCATCGTTTCTCGCGATGAATGCAGTGTTCGGTCGATTCTTCGATGTCACCAGTGCGGAGGCTGCCGAGCCCGCCGCCGCAAAGGAACGCGCAGGCGCGCCGGTTTTTATCTTCGACGTGCAATTGCATTACGTCGGCGACGCGTACGACCCGAACGATGCGGAGGCGCAGCGCAAAGGCGCCGTCAGCAAAGGCGGATTGATGGGTTTGCGCAAACGCGCGCAGCGGCTGAATCCGAAGCTCGCTTCGGATACCGGAACGCTCGCCGATCTCTCATGGCAGAACTTCATCAAGGAAGTGTTCCTCGACAGCGAGACGGCGATCGGTTTGATTTCCACGCCGCCGGGACCGTACCCCGAACAAGCGGTAGTGCCACCGAGAGAGATGACGCACATCCGCGATGAGATCAATCGCATCACCGGCTCGCGCCGGATGCTCGCGCACGGGTTGGTAACGCCGCAGCTCGGCCAGACCGATCTCGACTTCATGGAAATGCAGGCAGAAACGCTGAAGGTCGACGCGTGGAAAGGCTATACCGGCTCCTGTCCGAAAGGCTTCGAGCACGGCTGGTTCGTCGACGATGAACGGATCGCTTATCCGATGCTGGAAAAAGCCCGGCAGCTCGGCGTTCGCCGCGTCTGTCTACATAAAGGATTGCCCCTCGGGGCGGTAGAGGACTACAACCATCCGCGCGACCTGATCAAAGCGGCGAAAGACTTTCCCGACATCGACTTCTTCGCATATCACTCCGGTCTGCTCGGTGTCACGGCGCCGAAACCTAACGGGGAAATCCCGTGGACGACTGAGTTCTGCGAAATGAAGAAGAAGAACCCCGGCATCAAGAATATCTACATGGAGCTCGGGTCGACGTTCGGACAACTGGTTACGACGAATCCGACGGCCTGCGCTCACCTGCTCGGGCAGCTCATCGCTGCGTTCGGCGCCGATAACGTTTTATGGGGCACCGACTCGATCTGGTATGGCACGCCGCAGTGGCAGATCGAAGCGTTCCGCCGTTTCCAAATTCCCGATGCGCTTATCGAGAAGCATGGCTACGCGCCGCTCACGGCCGCGGTGAAAGAGAAGATTTTCGGGCTCAATGCCGCTCGCGTATTCAACGTCGATGTGAATGCTAAACGCAATGAGCTACCGGCGGACTATCTGAGCAAGATCAAGATGGCGTATCTGGACGAAGGACGCGAACCCAGCCACCGATTCTACGGCTGGGTTGCTTGATGCGGTGACATGGCAGCGGACCGTTTCGCTCGCGCCACGCTGGGTGGCGCGAGCGAGCTGTCGGTGAGTCAGCTGCGCGTAGTGGTGAGCCAAGGCGCGCAGCGAATCGGTCTCGATCGGGCGGCGGTGATCTACGCTTATGGCGTGCACCACGGCGCCGGCGCAAGATGCTCGATCGTGTAGGTGCCGCCTGACGTAGCGGGCGTATCGAGCTTCGCCATCTGTGTCGGCGGGTTGAAATACGTATTGCCCGTTACGCTCGGCGTGCCCGGGCCGCCAGCGGTTTTCGTGCTCGATTGCACGGGCAGAAATGCGCCGACATCGACTGCTTCTGCAGCTACGTACATGTTGGCGATGAAGGATGGCATCTGACGCGAGACGCTGGTCAATGTTCCGGGTGTAGCGGCATCTACCGATTGCCAGTCCAGCGTGCCGGTCGAGACAGGCGTCGGCCACACCGTGTGCCAGATCTTCAGCTGCCCTCGAACCGGCGCTGATCCGTCCAGACAGATCGCACGTGCGTTGACCGTATGCGCCGGTGGCTGTCCATTTTTAGTGAAGACGAAGTAAAGCGGACCGAGATCATGCTTGAGCTGGTAGCGACCGTTTGCATCCGGCTTCACGAAATCGGCGCCGGTCGAGTTGGCGACGAACGCGGGTTCTCGAAGGAAAGCGAGCGAATAGGTTTTGCCGGACCCTGCGACATTATCGCGCGCGCGATCCTGCGTAAACGCCGCAATCACGATATCGTCGTCAGTCTCGAATTTAAGCGCGTGCAAGCCCGAGAGCGAATCCGTCGGTGTGCTTCCGGGTAAAGCGCCGGCCCTCGCATCGAAGACGGCGCCGCTGTAGGTCCGCCCGCGAGCCATCATGTCGAACGTGCGCGCGATGAACAAGCTCGGCTGACATGTGTAGCCGGTAACGCCCTTGATCTCGTTATAAGTGGAGGTGCGGCATGGGGTGGATGCTTGCGCGGAAGCGTCGATGAATCCGGCCCGAGCCATTTCGCCCACAGGGGAGCGCGCCGCCCAGAAATTGATATGCGGCAGATCGGCCTCGATCGAGCGTAGCAGAATCGCCGCATTGATCTGCGCAACCCACTCGCGACTTACCCACCAGCCGCCGACTTCCGTGATGTCGATCGGAAACGCAGCAAGTCCAGCTGCATTCAGTTGCCCGCGAAAGCGAGCGATATTGTCGACTGTGCCCGGATAAGGATGCAGACCGAAGCGATCGACCGACGCGAGCGGCCGACTCTTGCGCTGCTCGTTATAGGCTGGCAGAAACTTCGCGGTATACGGGCCGCTCTCGTTCGTCATACCGCCGGCGATGACCGTCGATCCCGGTGCAGCGGTGTGAATCGCCTCGGTCACCTGCGTCAACATGCGCGCAAACAAGGCGGCCTCATCGACGCCGGCACGCTCCAGGCTCCAGAATAAGCCGAACGCGTCCGGCTCGTTCCATACTTCGAAGATGACTCGGCCGCCGGGTCGCTGCGCTGCCACCGCGAGGTCGGCTGCGAACTGCGCGTACTCGTTCAAGTAGGTGGCGCTGGGGAAATCGGCCGGGTACTGCAATCCTACCGGCGGCCACCAGCGAAAATCGGTTACGACGACATGAACGTTGAATCCTGCAGCCAGCATGCGGTCGACTGTCGCCGAATATCCTGCATAGGTCAGAAACGCTTCGGGGCCGATGAAATTCGAGCGATTCCCGTCCAGACGAATCCAATTCATGCCGGCGCGCTTGCTGATTTGTAGCGGCGGCGATTGCGATCCGTGCACGTCGAACAGATCAGAATAGTTAGCGGTGTCCAGTCCGAAAGTAAGTCCCACGCGGTCCTCAGGTGCGGCCAATCCGGGCGCGGGTGTTCGAGGCGCGGGCGCTTGCGGATCGGGCATGTTGATGTCGCTGGTACCCGTCGCTGCGGGGAGCTGAATCAAGTTACCTACGATGATCGGCCTCGGCACAAACAACGGCGCCGGGGCCACCGCGTTCGCCAAGCGTTGTGCGGTCGCGAAAATTCCGTACGCGCCACCGGACAGGACCGATAGATCGCCGGAACCGAGATTGGCTGTTATCAAGTCCATGGCGCCGTCGTGCGTGACGTCGAATGCCGCCAGTGCGATCGGGTGCTGTCCAACGGCTACGCTCTGGGTAGTCCCGTAAGTGCCGTCGCTCTTGCGCAGCGCGATCGATACCGCGTTGGTGTTGAAGTCCGCGGTGTAGCGAGATCGGCGATCCCGTCTGCGTTGAGATCTGCAATCAGAATCGCAGTTGGTCCGCTTCCCGTCGACAGCAGAACGCGCTGTTCGGGGCCGAACTTGCCCGCGCCCAGACCGGGAAGAATCGACACGTCGCTCGACAAGAAGTTGGCGCTCACGAGATCGAGTCGGCCGTCGGCATTCACATCGCCGATGGCCAATGCGACTGGGCCGTCTCCGACTAGTAAGGCTGGTTGAGAAGAAAACGAACCGTCGATTTGCGCAAGATGCACTTGCACTTTTGCGTTATGCATATGCGCAGTGACGATGTCGGGGAGGCCGTCGCCGTTTACGTCGGCGATCACTGCGGCGGTAGGAAAGTCATCGACCGCGATGCGTGGGCCGGCAACGTAGGTGCCGTCAACCTGACCGTACTGAATGGCGACTTGAGCGGTCGCGTAATGCGTCGTGACAATGTCCAGGACGCCGTCGTGATTGACATCGGCCAGCGCAACTGAAGACGCGCACTCACCGACTGGCACACGTCGTTCCGCTCCGAACGTGCCGTCACCGTTGCCGAGCAAAATCGAAACATCGCGGGCGGAGAAATTGGTATGCACGACGTCGATATGGCCATCGCCATTGATGTCAGCGCTGACCATAACCTTATGTGCGTCGCCACCGGGAAGCGACGGTGCAAGAACCACACGCGCGTGCACTGTCGCCACATTGCCGGCGTTGTCAGTGGCCCATACTTTGATCCGGTGCTTACCGGCCTTTATCGCTACGTCGCAGCCGAAGACCATACTCGTGACGCTGGCGGGTAAGCTTCCACAGTTGACCGTTGCGACGCCGGAAAGGTCATCGCTGATATGACCGGCAAGATGGATGGGCGAGCTGTAGATCAGCGTTACTTCGTGCGACTCATCCATCGTGATCGTCGGGTCGGTGCGATCGAGATTCACGGTTGTGCTGACAACCGTCCGATTGCCGGCGTTGTCGATGACGGTGCCGGACACCGCTACGTCTCTACCTCCCGTCTTGACGTCGACAGACCGCGGGCATTGCGCTATGCCCGAACCATTACGCTCGTCATTGCAGGTAAATCTCACGCTGACGCTGCTGCGAAACCATCCGTTGGCATTTGGGGGCGAGCTCAATGAAATCTTTGCAGTAGGCGGCGTGTTATCGATACTGACGCGCACTTTAATTGTTTCGCTGTTGCCAGCGCTGTCCACCGCGACCGCACGAATCGTCTGATCTTCGCCCGGGGTTGCGACGGTTATCGGATCGGGACAGCGGGCGATGCCGTGCGCGTCGGTGCAAGTAAAGCGCACGGTCACGCTGCCCGTGTTCCAGCCTTTTTCATTCGGCTGCGGATCAAGTGTTGCAGTGATACGCGGTGGCTTATCGTCTTGACGAATGCTGACGCGCGTCGGATCGCTGCTCGGCGCGTTGCGTCGATCGCTCTGGCTGTATACCTCGAGCGTATTCGTGCGATCGTGCTTGAGCGTGACGCGCACGCTGAACCGGCCTTTTTCATCGGCATCGACGCCGACGGTCTGTGCTCCGCCTTCCACGATCACGCGCAAGTTCGGATCGGTGCGGCCCTTTAGTGTGATCTCGTCGGCGCTAGTAATCGACGGTAACGGTTCGACGCTGGGAGCCAGCGGTGCATGCGATTGCGCGGCGTGCGCATCGATGCCGGTCAATACAGAGATGAGACAGAAGATCGAGACTACGAGCCGTAAACACGAGTGGTGATGCTGCATGGTTCAATCCTTCAAATCAGATTTGTTGTTCTAACTGCGCAATTGCTTCTCGGGCCGACTGCGATTTCGCGGTGCGCGGGTCGCGACCAACTTGACGAAGCATGTTCCGCTAAGTTTGTCGGCCCCCAATTGGAGGGAATCGCATCGTAGAGATGACGTTTCCAACGCTGCCGGCCATTCTAAGTCTGGGGACTCGCGCGATAGCGAATAGACTTATATATGACACAACTGTGGGTGTTGCGGCGGGGTAGCCGGAGGGGGCCCGTTGCCGCTGTGGGTTGCCCCGAGGGCGTGGATCAGCGGGTGTATTTTCGTGCGCTGTGTAGGCGTCCGATCTCAGCGGCTATACGCGCTTGCGGACCGCAGGCGATCATCACGCCTTCGTCGAGCCGGCTGGCGACGTTTTCGGACGTGACCTGCTCGAGAAAAAACAGTCCGTTTCGCTTGCATGCTGCCATGACGCGCGTTCGCGCCGCTTGCATCTCTGCAGGATAAGGTTCGTCGTGCTGATTCGGATAGCCCATCGACATGCCCATATCGCCTGGGCCCCACTCGGCGAACGAGATTCCCGGCACGGCGGTCGTCTCTTCTACATCAGCGAGTGCGCGCATGTTCTCGACCTTGATTCCGAGCAGCAAGTCACCCTGCGGATTAAGCGGCCATGGGTCGGCGCGGTGGAAATAATCGTCGACCGAAACGCCCCAGATCTGCGCGGCATGCACCTGTCCGCCGTGGCCTCGTCTGCCCGCGCCGAGATTCGTAGATGCTTTGGTGAACGAATAGCGCACCGTTTCAACGAACGCGCGCACGGCCTGCGACGTTTCGGCATGACACAGAAGCAGCCCATGCACACCTGCGGCGAGGACTTGCTTGATCATCCAGCTGTTGGCGCGAACGGTGTGCTCGTCGATGCCATCGATCGGGAGCGTGACGATGACCGGCGGCGTACGGTGCCCGCTCGGCGTCGGCCCGCCGTCCACCAGACCGCGCATGAACTGCATCAGCCCTTGCACATCGAAGGCGCTGTGCTCCATGTCGTAGGTGATGTAATCGGCCCAGGTTTGCGCGAGGGGGCGTCCGCCATCGTAGCCGCCCGCGTCGGCGCTCTCGACAAATTCGAAGTACACGGGCTGTTGCTGTTCGAGCAGCTCGATGGCCTGGTTGACTCTCCTCGGTTTATCCATGCGCTTCTCTGTATCCGATGCAGGGACGCCTGACGACTATGAAAAAGCAGCGCCTGGACTGACCGCGTATGACCTCAATGGATCACCAGGACGTTCTTGTTCTTGGATCAGCAACAAGATGGACGCGAAGGCAACGCTATCGCCGCCCAAACCAGCAACACGCAAACCAGCAACATATCGACAGCGCGTACCGTGCTCGCACACATGCTCAGAGCGCGCCGTACTGGCTCGACAGGTATCGCACCTTGGCTTCCGCCCCCCAGACACGATACCCCGCGAGGGCCAGGTCGAGGGCCTTGCGGGCTGCCGCATGTTCTCCTCGACTGTGGTGAAAGCGCGCTTCGAGCTCATGCGCGAGTGCCTCGTCATGCGGGTATCCGGCCGCTTCGGCAAGCGCTGCCGCTTGCACGTACAGCGCGCCCGCGCGCTGCGCATCCCCGTTCACGCTTTCGAGCATCGCTTCGAGTAAGGCGGCTTTGTGCGCGAAGTTGTCGCTCGACAAATCTGCCCATTCGCGCATCGTCTGCACGCAGGCATGCGCCTCCTCGAGCAGCGTCGCGGCCGACTCGTCCTCCAGCTGTGCCGCGTGGGCAAGCGCCGCGATGGCCTGAAACTGGACCAGGTCGATCTCGGCGATCTGACCCTCGAACGCCGGCTGCAGCGAGCGTGCGCGCTGCGCCCATTGCAAAGCGCCGCACCAGTCACCGAAGTGGGCGTGCAGTTTGACCCGCGAGACGAGGTAATAGCCGATCTGGTTGCCGAACTCAGTCTGTAAGATCGACGCGATGTCGCGCGCCTCGTCGTACTCGTTGTCGGTCAATGAGAGCGGGCTTACCGTTAACCCAGCGAGCGCCTTTGCGAACTGTAGCTCGTGCATGAGGTGAAATGCCGTGTTCATGACGCGTTTGGCGTTGCGCCGCAGATTTACGCGCGCAGTTTCCATCACCTCAGCCAGCGGTCTACCGAGTGCGGCTAGACACACCACGTGTACCGACAGGTTGCCGCAAGCGAACACGATATCGCCGCTGTCAAAGCCTGCTTCGGCTGCATCAAGTGCCAGCGGCAAGCTGTTCGCCAGCGGGTGGACCCAGTGACTGTGGAACCAGCCGTGCACTAATGCGACCTTCGCCCGCACCGTCGCGCCGTGCGTCTGGTCGTGATCGATTGCGAGATGACTCCAGGCGCACGCGTTGGCACGCTCTCCGGTCAAGGCGCGATGGACCACGGAGTACATGGAATACACCTCGGCCGTTTGCGGGCTGCTGCCGTGTTCGAGAGTCAGGCGCAGGCAGGTGACCGAGAGCAGTGCGAACAGCTCGATTTGCTGGCTTTGGAATGCGAATGGGGCGATGCGCAGCAGCAGCGAGATCGCCCGTGTCACCGCCGGGTCGGTCAGAGCCGGCAAGCTGATGAGGTCGGCCGGCATCCTCCCTGCCATGCGTTCCGCGATCTCGCGCATTTGTTGACCGGTCTGCGCTCGCAGTGCCATCGGCTCGGTCGGCATCTGCAGACCGAGCAACTCGGCTGCGTGTAAGCCGACGTCCACCGACTGCTTCGCTAAGCCGATGCTGAAAGTACGGATCACCTCCTGCTCGAGGTATCCTGCTGCGCGCAGCTTGTCCTCGGCCAGCTCCCAATGATGCGCGAGGAGCGACAGCTCACCTGCACGCTCGCGTTCGTACCAGACAGCGATCTCCCGATGTAGATTCCGGCGTCTGCTCTTGAGCAGCGACTCGTAGGCAGCGTCCTGCACCAGCGCATGCTTGAATACGTACACCGCCTCGGATCCGGCGCCGCGTCTAAATGCCAAGCCGGAGTCCGTCAGCCGCGTGAGGACGTCGTCGAGCGCGGTCTTCGGCAGAGCAGCCACCGCCGAAATGAGCTCGTAGCTGAATTCCCGTCCGATAGCTGCACCGATCTGTGCGATTTCTTTAACCGCCGTGACGCGGTCCAGGCGCGCCATCAGAGAATCGCGCAGCGTCGCCGGGATTGCGATGCTTGTGGTCGACCCGGCGTAGCGGTAGTGATCGCGCGCGTCCTTCAGCGTGCCCGCCTCGAGAATGGACCGCGTCAGCTCCTCGACAAACAGTGGAACGCCGTCGGTCCTGCCGATGATTTGCTCGAGCACCTCCGCAGGCAACGCCTTGCCCGCGGTTACACGCGACACGATGGCGCTGCTCTCATCTCGGCTCAACCGCGAAAGCGTGAGCACGGTGAGATTTCGGTGCGCGCTCCAGTTGTGCTGAAACTCAGGACGGTGGGTAATGATCAGCAATAGCGGTAGGTCTCCGATGCGAGCAATCAGCCGCTCCAATCCTTCGAGGCTCGCCGTATCGGCCCAGTGCGCGTCCTCGAATATCATCAAAGTGGGCTGGCGCCGCGAAGCGGCCTCGACGACGCCCACGAGAGCTCGACTCGTCTCCTCCTTTTGCTGCTGCGGCGTCATCGACAGCGGCCCGTAGCGGTCCTCGCAGGGCAGCGACAATATCGGAGCGATCAGGCGGACGTCCTCGAGCGGACATCCATATTGCCCCACCAACAGCGCTTCGAGCTTGTCTAGCTTGGCTGCCGCGGGCTCCTCATGGCCGAACTTCAACGCGCGTTCGAAGTTGTCGATGCTTGGGTAGAAGGCGCTGTTGATGTGGTAGGGCGAGCACTGCAGGCGGAGCGTGCCCGACACTTCGCGGTCGAGCATGTTGCGCACCTCGTTGAGGATGCGCGACTTGCCGATGCCGGGCTCCCCAGCGAGCAACACTGCGTGGCCTTCGCCTCGCTGCGCCTGCTGCCAGCGCTCGATCAACAGGTCGATTTCTTTGCGCCGTCCTACCAGCGGAGTCAGACCGCCGTGCGTCGCCGCCTCGAAACGGCTGGCGGCCGCACTCACTCCATTGATGAGCCAGGCACGGGTCGGCTGGGAAATTCCTTTGAGCAAATGTTCACCCAAATCAGTGCAAGCGAAACTTCCGCCGACGAGCTGCCGCGTGCGTTCGCTGATCACCACGGTGTCCGGCTCCGCAATCCCCTGCAAGCGCGCAGCCAGGTTGGGGGTTTCACCGAGTGCGAGCCGCTCGCGCCGCTCCTGGGCACCGATCTCTCCCACCACGACTAAACCTGTGTGGATGCCGATGCGAACCGAGAGGCGGTGTCCGTTTTCTGTCAGCCGGGCATTGAGCGCTCGCATCGCTACGATCACACCCAGGCCCGCCCGGACCGCACGCTCGGCGTCGTCCTCGTGCGCGACCGGATGGCTGAAATAAACCAGCAGTCCGTCACCCAGGAACTGCGCGATATAACCGTCGAAGCGCGCGATGACTTCACCCGCGCTCGCTTGATACGCGCGTACGAGATCGCGCAGCTCTTCCGGGTCGAGGCGCTCAGACAGCGATGTGGAGCCGACCAGGTCGCAGAACATGACCGTGAGCTGACGGCGTTCGCCTTGTGCGGTGACGGACGGGTGCGCAGGCGGGGGCGCTGGGCTTTCTCGCGCACGGAACTGCGAGGAGTCCGCGCGATCCAGCGTCGACAGCGCATTGAGCAGGAGCTTGCGGTGACCGAGCAGCACACCGAGCGTCTCGAGGTCGCTCTCGCCCAGGAGACTCAATGATCTGAGGTCGACGCCGTTCGCCTCGAACACAGGCCCGTACCGCTCGAGGCCGATCGTCTGCAGCCAGGTGGAAAGAGACTCCATCTATCCTCCGCCCCTGGTGGCTCGAGGATACGAATCGATCATCGCTGAATGGCGCATGCGAGACGGCGTTAAAACGGCGACATGGATCTGAATCCCTGTACTGCGCTGAAGTGCAGTATGCAAGCTCCTCTCATAGGTCGCGCTGTAAGAGCAATGCGTTGGCATGTAGATCGGGAGCAAGCGCGAACAGCACGAGATTGTTTTCCGTGATCGGCTGATTGGCCGCCGACCACGCCAGATTCACCGCGATGTTGGCGAGCGTCATGTTGGCGAAATTCTGGATTGTCTCGATCATCTGCTTCGGCTGGAGAATCGTCTGCCACATTTCGAACAGGACGGAGGAGGCCTGGTGGGCAATCAGCGTCACGGCCGCTGCCGGAATGTCGTGGCGCGCCAGCAACGCGGTCACGGCAGTGGGCGCGATCTTGCCGCCGAATTCGGCGAAGCCCTGCATGCCCTCCGCAGTGATCTGGAAAAACGGGTCGCCCCATAGCCACTCGTGGCCGTCGTTCGGCGGCTGTTGCGGATACTTCTTGCCCTGCATGTACATCGACCCGTAGTACGAGGTCATGGTCACGCTGTTGTGATCAATAACTTGCCATTGCGTCGGGTCGGAGGAAAGGCCCACCACCGCCGCGCCTGCGCCGTCGCCCGCGCTGACCGACTGCGGGGTGTGATAGTCGACGTGACGCGACCAGTTACAGCCTACGGCGACGAGTATGTTCCTGGCGCGGCCCGCGCGTATGAGCGCGTCGGCAAACAGCAGGCCGGCATTGAAGTTCGAGAACTCGTTGTTCAGCGGTACGACGTAGGTGCTTGCCGGCAGATGCAGCATCTGATGCAGATGGCTCAGCTCGTTCGGCGTGGCATACGGGCTGACCGACCCATATCCGAGCAGCATGTCGATGTCCGCGGGTTGCAAATTGGCGGCCTGCAAAGCGTTCAGCGCGGCCGGCACCATGATGGTCATGAGATCTTCGCCTGGCCCAAGGACGCAGCGAGTCTGGTATCCCTGGAACGGATTAGGGAGTTGCGACTTCTTCAGCGAATCTTTCAGCCAGTCGAAGATCGGATCATCGTTGGTGCGAATATTCTGCGGCACGTCGTAGCCGACGCCAAGAATACGAGGTTGCTGATCTTTCACGCGCGCTCCCCCGTCTACTGCGACGCTGCCTTGGTTTGCGTCGCTGCAGTCTTTTGCGCTTCTCCGGTGTTCGCCGGCGTTGCAGGATCCGGCGTGATCCAAGAAGGTTTCGCCAGACCCAGGTGTTTCTGCAGAACGATCTCGGCAGTTTGCAAGGCACCTTCGACCCATGTCTGGTTGGTCGAATACGCCTCGCCGCAAATGTAGCAAGGGAAGTCCTCGACGGGCTGCGTCATCTGGTGCAGGACCTCCCAGGACTTGTAGCCCTGGTTCCAGAAGTGCACGCCTCCACCATAGGGGTCCTCCGACCAGTCCATATAGGCCGCATCGTAGGGCTCCGGCGCATATTGGATGTTGTGGATTCGCATGATCTGACGATGCATTTCCATCACCATCTCGTGCGGGGCTTGATGGTCTCGCCAATTCTTCTGTAGTCGTGCGCCGAGCTCGCCGCCGGCATCGCCTGCGGC
>JBDTMS010000045.1:0-12280 GCA_039934195.1 Betaproteobacteria bacterium | reverse complement strand
CGGGATGATCGCAGCGCAGAATGCCCATCTGCGCACCGCGCCGCGCGCCGGCGGACTCGACCGTCTCACAGCTTTGATCGAACACACGCATGTACGAGATCGGGCCGCTGGCGCTGCTGTTGGTCCCGCGCACCAGCGCACCCTTCGGCCGAATCGAAGAAAAATCGTAACCGACGCCGCCCCCGCGGCGCATGGTTTCAGCAGCCTCGAGCAGCGCCTCATAGATGCCCGGTTTGCCGTCCACCGTTTGCGAAATCGAGTCGCCCACCGGCTGTACGAAGCAGTTGATCAGAGTGGCTTCCAGCGCGGTGCCGGCGGCAGAATTAATGCGCCCGCCTGGAATGAAACCGCTCTCCAGCGCCTCATAGAAAGCCTGCTCCCAGTGAGCGGGATCCGATTCGACCTGAGCCAACGCACGCGCGACACGGCGACGCACGTCTTCCACCGTACGCTCGTCGCCCTTGGCGTACTTTTCCAGCAGTACGTCCTGGCTGACTTGTTGCGCCGGCAGAGCGAGATGAGGGTCGTTGAGTTTCATGGATCGTTTCCCGGAATGCGTGGACGTCGAATGCGGAGGCGAAAGTGAAATGATACTCCGCAGGCCGCTGCGGGGGAGCGTGTGAATTCGCGAAGCGACTGAGTACATCGGTGCAGTGCGTGGTTTCTCAAGTGATTCGTTAGCGATCACACGCAACGCGCTCCGCAGCACAAGTGCACCGCCAAGCAATCCTCTCTAGCACCGCTCCGCATGCAGGGTCCGCCTTTTACACACCGTAAAGATTGCATTGCCCCAGTCGATATAAGTCTTCCGCCGGAACACATTCGTGATCAGCGCTAGAACCGTGGGGAGATTATTGAAACCAGGTATCGGGTTGCGGTTCGGACCGGCGTTGCTTCCGGCTGTGACCGGGGCAGTAGCCCTGTTATGGATGACACGTCCGCTTCTGGTCGGCGCGTGTTTGGCGCTAGCCTTGCTCGTCCTAGGCTTCGTGCTTGCAGTTGCGTCTTCCCGCCGCTGGCAACGCGAAATCGATCGGTTCGGCGAACGCGAAGCGGGCCGCCAGCGGGCCGTAGACCAAGCCCAACTCGCCGACTATTTATCCGGCCTCGAACCGATCGGCACTGCAGTCGCGCCGTCCTGGGTCGGCAATCTGAATCTGGTTCGCAAGCAGGCCGAGACCGCGATCGTGCAACTTACCGAACGTTTCTCCGGCATGGTTCATCGGTTGCGGGAATCCATCGCCGATTCGAAAGGTGCGGCTGAAAACCTGGACGATAAGCACACCGGACTGGTACCGACGATCTCGCGGGCCCAAACCGAGCTCAACACGCTGCTAGCCGCGTTACGCACCGCGCTCAAAGAAAAAGAACGTTTGCTCGAACATACGCGCCACCTCGTAGAGTTCACGCGCGAGTTGCGTCAGATGTCGGAGGAAGTAACCGCGGTCGCCGAGCGCACGAACCTGCTCGCGCTGAATGCATCGATCGAAGCCGCACGCGCCGGCGACTACGGCCGCGGATTTGCCGTCGTTGCCGACGAGGTGCGCAAGCTGTCTGTCGTCTCGTCCGATACCGGTAAGCGCATGGGTGACAAGGTCACGCTGATCACCGATGCAATTACCTCGACCTTCAAGTTCGCCGAACAGTCCACCACCCATGATGTCGAGGCGGTTGAGCAATCGGAAGCCAGCGTCAGCGGCGTGCTCAATAGCTTGCTGGGAATTACTGCGGCCATTCAGCAGTCTGCAGAGCGGCTGCGCAACGACAGCTCCGGCATTCAAGGCGAAATCGAAGATGCGGTAGTTCATCTGCAATTTCAGGATCGCGTTAGTCAGATTCTAGGACACGTCATCACTAGTCTCGAGCAGTTCGGCGGCGAGTTCGCGGGAAAGGCTGCGCGGTTCCAGCAGACCGGCGAGCTGCAGCTGCCCGCAATGCAGGCGATGGTAGCTGAGCTCGAAGCCAGCTACACAACCGCCGAGCAACGCGGTGTAGGTCGCGGCGGGTCGCCTGCCGCTGCAGCTGATGAAATCACATTTTTCTAGGAGGAGAGATGGCGAAAACCATTCTGATCGTGGATGACTCGGCGTCGGTGAGGTAGGTCGTCGGGCTGGTATTGAAAGGCGCGGGCTATGACGTGATCGAGGGCTGCGATGGCAAGGACGTGCTGGCCAAGATGACCGGGCAGAAAATTCATCTGATCATCAGCGACGTCAACATGCCCAACATGGACGGCATCACCTTCGTTAAAGCCGTGAAGCAGCTGCCGAACTACAAGTTCACACCGATCATCATGCTGACCACCGAATCGCAGGAATCCAAGAAGCAGGAAGGTCAGGCTGCAGGTGCAAAGGCATGCAGGCAACCAACCCGCCGCTGCAGCGGGGCGAAATCGAGCAGCATCCGAAGCCGCGCAGCAGACGCAGTATCTAACCTTCATGCTGGGCAGCGAGCTGTTCGCCATCGGCATTCTGGCGATCAAAGAGATTATCGAATACAACAGCCTTACCGTCGTGCCGATGATGCCCGAATGCATTCGTGGGGTGATCCACTTACGAGGCGCGGTTGTGCCGGTGATGGACCTGTCGGCGCGCTTCGGTAAGCCATCCGCGCAAATCACCAAGCGCACCTGCATCGTGATCGTCGAGATCGAAACCGATGAGGGACATCAGGACATCGGCGTGATCGTCGATGCGGTGAATGAGGTGCTGGACATTGCCACGTCCGAGATCGAACCTGCGCCGGCGTTCGGCGCGAAGATCCGCAGCGACTTCATCAGTGGCATGGGCAAAGTCGATCGCAAGTTCGTTATCGTGCTAAATCTCGACCACGTGTTGTCGCCAAACGAGATGAGCTCGCTCGCCGAGATAAGTGTCGAAGCGCAAGCGTCCGACGCGGTGGCGCGGTGACGCACAGCATATCGAGCAATTCGAGTGTGCGCCCGTGATTAGCCTAACCGACCAGGACTTCACCAAGTTTCAGCGTTCCATTTACGACGCTGCGGGGATCACGCTGTCGTCGGCGAAGAAAGCTCTGGTGAGCGGGCGTCTGGGGAAACGTCTCCAGCCGTGCGGATTGGATAGCTTCGGCGCGTATTTTGCGCTGCTCGCTAGCGGCAACGCGCCTGCCGAAGTGCAGGCGGCGGTCGACTTATTGACGACCAACGAAACTTACTTCTTTCGCGAACCGAAACACTTCGAGCTGCTACGTAAACATGCGTCGGTCAGCAAAGGCCCGCAATCCTTTCGCGTATGGAGCGCGGCGAGCTCGACCGGTGAAGAGGCATACAGCATCGCGATGGTTCTCTCAGATTGCCTGGACGCATCGCCCTGGGAAATCATCGGTTCCGATATTTGGTCTCGCGTCCTCGAGCGAGCGCGCGCCGGCCATTATCCGGTTGAGCGCACTACGCACATTCCGCCGGCTTATCTCAGGCGGTTTTGTCTGAAGGGCATCGGCGAGCAGCAGGGCACCGTGCTGGTCGAACGAAGTCTGCCCAGCCGCGTGAAATTTCTGCAGGTGAATCTGAATGAACCGCTACCGCAACTCGGCACCTTCGACGTGATCTTTCTGCGCAATGTGATGATCTACTTTAGCGGCGATACCAAGCGGCAGGTGGTTGCTCGCCTGCTGTCGCTGTTGAAGCCGGGTGGATATTTTCTCATCGGACATTCGGAAAGCCTGCACGGTATCAGCGAAGCCGTGCGAGCGCTGGCGCCGTCGGTGTACAAAAAACTCTAATCCTTATGCATCTTATGCATCGCCGCAGGCCGATGGATATCTTCCTGCAGCCCGGCGAGTACTACGTCGGCGACGCCGACTGCAGGATCCGCACGCTGCTCGGCTCCTGCGTCTCGATCACGCTGTGGCACCCGGGCAGACGCATGGGTGCGATGACGCATTTTCTGTTGGCAAGTCGCGGTGCCGGGCGTAGCGGAGAACTGGATGCAAAGTATGGAGAGGATGCGATGAAATTGATCTTGAAAGAATTCGCGCGCGCAAAAGTTACGCCGCGCGAATGCGAGGCAAAGATCTTCGGCGGAGGCAATATGTTCCCTAAGCATACCAAGTCGGATTCCACGCTCAATATCGGTCAAAAAAATGGCGAGGCAGCGCGACGCCTGGTGAGCGCCCAAGGCATCTCGATTATTTCGGAAAGTCTATTCGGTGTCGGTCATCGGCAGATCATCTTCGACGTGGGTAATGGCCATGTCTGGTCGCGGCAGATCAAACCTGTCCATGCCGCGGTGACGGCATGAAACAATCCAAATGAGTCGCATCAAAGTATTGGTCGTGGACGATTCCGCCGTCGTGCGCCAAGTCGTGGCAGGAATGCTGAAGGATGACCCGGGCATCGAGGTGATCGCTGCGTGCGCGGACCCTCTGCTTGCGATGGAACGCATGAAGATCCAGTGGCCCGATGTGATCGTTCTCGATGTGGAGATGCCGCGCATGGACGGCATCACGTTTCTGAGAAAGATCATGGCCGAGCGGCCAACGCCGGTGGTAATTTGCTCGACGCTGACCGAGAAAGGCGCGCAAACCACGATGGAAGCACTGGCCGCCGGTGCGGTGGCAATCATCACCAAGCCCAAGATTGGCCTCAAGCAATTCCTGCAGGACACTTCAGACGATCTGGTCACGGCGGTAAAGACTGCGGCGCGCGCTAACGTCAAGCGCTTGGTCGCGCGAGCAGAGCACGCGCCGGCTACGACGATCAAACATACGGCCGATGTCATTCTGGCCCCCGGTTCAACCCGGGCGATGACGCAGACCACCGAGAGAGTCGTGGCGATCGGTACATCCACAGGCGGTACCCAAGCGCTCGAGGAAGTTCTCACCCAGCTGTTGAGAGTGTCGCCCGGCATCGTGATCGTGCAGCACATGCCGGAGAAATTCACCGCGGCATTTGCTGCGCGGCTCGACAGTCTGTGCCAGATCGCCGTCAAAGAAGCAGCGAACAACGACCGCGTAACTCAGGGCCGCGCGCTCATCGCGCCGGGCGGCAAGCACATGTTGTTGAAGCGCAGCGGCGCGCAATACCACGTGGACGTGGTGGACGGACCGCCGGTCAACCGCCACCGGCCTTCGGTCGACGTGTTGTTCCGCTCGGCAGCGAAAGCCGCAGGCGCCAATGCGTTAGGCATTATCCTCACGGGAATGGGGGATGATGGCGCACGCGGATTGCGCGAGATGCACGACGCCGGCGCGCGTACGATCGCGCAGGATGAGGAGAGTTGCGTCGTCTACGGCATGCCCAAGGAGGCAGTGAAGCTAGGCGCCGCTGACGACATCCTGCCGCTCAGCCGGGTTCCCGGTGCAATTCAAGCATTCGGAAGGTAGTCTTGATCGACGTTTGTTGTAACCGCGCGGGGATTGCATTTCCTTGCCGGGTAGGCTTGAATATGCCGGTGCATTAGGCCGTATCGGAGCAGATCGAAAATGCCGAAACTCGGATCATTGAACGCTGCGCTAGGATTTGGATTGATAGCGCTGGCACTTGCACTCCCTGCAACGATCGACGCGATCGCAGCGCCGGACGAAGCCGATTCGCCGTTGCACGCGATCACTGATGGCAAGCTGCTGTTCACTCTGCGACCACGCTACGAGAATGTGGAACAAGACGGCAAACCGAACAATGCCGATGCGTTCACTATGCGTACGTTGCTGGGATGGGAGACGAAACCCTGGTACGGCCTTTCGGCCCGGTTCGAAGGCATCAATGTCGGGCATGTCTTCGGCAAGGAATACAACGACACGCGCAACGGCAAGACCAGCTTCCCCACGGTCGCCGATCCCGACGACACCGACATCAATCAAATATATGCCGACTACGCTGGCGTGGCGGACACGCGCATACGTTTAGGCAAGCAGGCGATCAAGCTGGATAACGTTCGCTTTGTCGGTAACGTGGACTTCCGGCAAGTGATGCAGGTGTTCAGCGGGTTGACGGTGTCGAACCGCACGCTCCCTAATACCGAGTTGTACGCTGCACATTTGTGGCGAGTCAAGAACGTTTTCGCTCAGCAGCAGGAGATCCGGTTCGAGATCGCTCACATCGATTGGACCTGGAAGCCCGGCAATCACCTGGTGGGTTATGGATACTTTCTCGATCAGGCTAAGACCGTGTCGACCACCGGGCTGGCAGACAACTCCAACCGCGTGATCGGCATTCGGGCTGACGGCGGCTACCCGCTCTCGATTGCCTGGAAGGCACTGTATACCGCTGAGTATGCCAAGCAAGATCCTCACGCGGATGGCGACGCTCGCGTCGACGCGGCATACGAACACCTCGGTGCGGGGCTGCAATGGCAAGACTTTTTCGGACGCGTCGATTATGAGCGGCTCGGCAGCAACGACGGCAAGTACGGCTTTCAGACACCGCTCGGCACCAACCACCCGTTTCAGGGCTGGGCCGACCAGTTTCTGACCACGCCGCCGCAGGGGATCCGCGACTGGTATGTGAGCGCGGGTGCGCCATTATGGAAAGCTAAGCTCTACACCGAATACCACTGGTTTCGCTCCGATGTCGGCAGCATCGACTACGGGTCCGAGGTGGACTTCGGGGCCACGCTGCCGTTGCGCAAAGGACTGATGAGCAAGTTCGAGCTGGCATACTTCAGCGAAGGCGATCCGCTGGCGCCGGCAGCAGCACGCAAGCGCGATACGACGAAAATATGGCTCACCTTGGTCTACAATTTTGACTAGCGTGGCGTGCGTACAGGCTAGTGCGAACGCCTCCACACCGCGCAACGCGTAGCCATGCGATCAGCTCAGCGGTTGCCGTATGCCTTCGGTGGCAGCGCTTGCAGATCCAGCCACAGCGCCTGCATTTCAGCATCCGTCATCTGACCGAGAACCGGCCACGGCATGTATTTGTGGTTGAGCTGTTTGCCCGCCGGTGTGGTGCCGGTGCGCATCGTTTGCATGAACTGCGCAGCAGTCCAGAGTGCGGCAGCGGCACCTGGGGCGGGTGTCAGATTCGACGCTGGCGGCCAATCGGGCGGCGTGCCTGGAATGTGTCCACCGGACAGCGTATCGCCGTGACAGCCCGTGCAGCGTGCGGCCAGATAAGCGCCGTATTCGCGCGTAACCGCGACTGCCGGTGCGGTCGGGCGCGGCGCATCGTGATCGATGCGTTCGGCCGCGAGGAGAGCCATGTCCTTGAGCGCAAGCATAAGCACGCGTCCCATCGGCGAGATCGAGCTTTTCGGTTGCTCGCCATCGACCGGCGGGATGCTCTTCAGATAAGCCAGCAGCGCGCCGAGATCGTCATCGCTGAGCGAATAAAATTCCTTCGACGGCATCACCAGCAGCGGCGTGCCATCCGTTCGCACGCCGTGACGAATCGCGCGGATCCAATCCGCATCGCCGAACCGGCCACCGACACCGCCCTGCCCGCCGGTCAGATTCGATGCGACGAAGCGGCCGATCATCGCATTCTCGAAAAACACGCGGCCGCCAAGATTAGGACCGTGACAATCGACGCAGCCGCTGATGATCGCGATGTGCTGACCGCGCGCTAACTCGGTCGGATCGGATGGAATTGCAACACGCTCCGCCCGCACGTTGTAGGTTCGCTTGAGCCGCATCTGGCTGGTGACGAACACCACTATCGCTGCGATTACGATGAGGGCCAACAACGCGCTCGCGAAACGGATCGTCCATTTGCGCATGCACCATCTCCCCTGGCTTATGGTAACTGCGTCGTTTCTTGAGTCGCCGCATGCGCTGCTGCGACTCGGTTGCCAACGAGTCTAGACGGATCGCTCGGCGAGAAATTCGCCCAGCACGCGGCCGGTGTGCGAGTCCGCCTTCGCTGCCGCCACTTGTTGCGGCGAGCCTTGCACCACCACCCGCCCGCCGGCGTCGCCGCCTTCCGGGCCGAGGTCGACGATCCAATCCGCGTCGGCGATGACATCCAGATTATGCTCGATCACGACCACTGTGTTGCCGGCATCGACCAGACGATGCAGCACGCGAATCAGCTTCTCGACATCGGCCATGTGCAAGCCGACAGTCGGCTCATCGAGCACGTATAGGGTCGGCCCCTGGCCGCGCATTCGAACACGTTTCGCATCCGCCTGCGAAACCAGATCGGTGCGCACTTTAGACAGCTCGGTGACCAGCTTGATGCGCTGTGCTTCGCCGCCCGACAAGGTCGGACTTTGCTGGCCGAGCGTTAGATAACCGAGGCCGACATCTTGTAGCAGCCGCAGGCAGTGATTGATCGAGCGGTGCGCAGCGAAGAATTCCGCTGCTTCGTCGACGCTCATCGCGAGCACCTCGCCGATGCTCTTGTCCTTGAAATTTACCGCCAGCGTTTCCGGCGAGAAGCGCGCGCCGCCGCACACTTCGCACAGCACCTTCACGTCCGGCAGAAAGCTCATCTCGATGGTCTTGATGCCTTGACCTTCGCACGCTTCGCAGCGCCCACCCGACGTATTGAACGAGAAACGCCCGGGACCGTAGCCGCGCATGCGCGCTTCGCTGGTTTCCGCGAACATCTTGCGAATGGAATCCCAGAAGCCGACGTACGTCGCAGGGCACGAGCGCGGCGTCTTGCCGATCGGCGTCTGATCGACTTCCAGCACGCGATCGACCTGTTCCCAGCCCTTGATCTCGCGGCAGCCATGCAGCTCGGTTGCGCGCTGCTTGCGTCCGGCGGTCAGCAGGTGCGCGAGATTCTCGCGAAGAATGTCGCCTGCCAAGGTGCTCTTGCCGCTGCCGGATACGCCGGTGATCACCGACAACCGCGCAAGCGGAATACGGGCGCGAACGTTCTTCAAGTTGTGCAGGGTTGCGCCCATGATCTCCAGCGCAGGCGTCGTGCTGCCGACGCGGCGCTGCGCGACCAGCGGATGGCGTAGCGGCGCCTTTAAAAATCGCCCGGTAAGCGAGTTGGGATTGCGCATCAGATCGTCGGCGGAGCCTTGCGCGACGACGTATCCGCCGTTTTTGCCGGCGCCCGGTCCGAGATCGAGTACGTGCTGCGCGCGGCGAATCGTATCTTCGTCGTGCTCGACGACGATCAGCGTGTTGCCTTTCGCTTCCAGCTTGTCGAGCGCATCGAGCAGCACACGGTTGTCGCGTGGATGCAGGCCGATAGTCGGCTCGTCGAGGATGTAGCAGACGCCGCGCAGGTTCGATCCGAGCTGCGATGCCAGCCGGATGCGCTGCGCCTCGCCGCCGGACAGCGTCGGCGCGCTGCGATCCAGCGCGAGATACGACAAACCGACTTCGTTCAAAAAGCCCAGGCGCGATTTGAGCTCGCTGAGAATGTCGCGCGCGATTTCTTCCTCGCGCCCATGCACGGCCAGCTCGCTGAAGAACTGCTCGACCTGCGCGACCGGCATCGCGGTAAGCGCAGCGATCGAGTGATCACGGAAGCGCACGTGCAGCGCCGTCGGATTCAGCCGCTGACCGTCGCACTCGGGGCAGGCTTCGTCGACTTCCAGCCACTGCAGCCAGGAATCGAGCACGTGATCTTCCGAGCCGCTCTTCTCGCGGTCCTCATCCCATTCGATATTCTCGAGCTGCAGGCCGGTGCCGAAACAGCTCGCGCACCAGCCGTGTTTCGAGTTGAACGAAAACAAGCGTGGATCGAGCTCGGGATAGCTGGTGCCGCACGACGGGCACGCACGCTTGGTCGAGAATACCGAGTCGGACACCATTGCCGTGCCTTCGAGCAAGCCATCGAGCGGCGCCATCACATGCACGACGCCTTTGCCGTATTCGAGCGCGAGCTTGAGCGCGTCACGCAGCTCCGTTTCGTTGCGTGGATCGACAGTCAGATCCGCGACCGGCAGCTCGATGTTGTGCTCTTGAAAGCGCGACAACCGCGGCCACTTTTCGGTCGGCAGAAATTCGCCGTCCACGCGCAGATACGTGAAGCCCTTGCCGAGCGCCCACTTCGCGAGGTCGGTGTAGTAGCCTTTGCGGGCGACCACGAGCGGGGCAAGAACGCCGACGTGTCTGCCGCGGTAGTCGCGCAGCACGCGCGCAGCGATCGATTCGAAGCTCTGCGGCTCGATTGCCGTGTCGCAGGTCGGACAGTATTGCGTGCCGAGCTTGACGAACAGCAAGCGCAGAAAATGGTAGATCTCGGTCAGCGTTGCAACCGTGCTCTTGCGTCCGCCGCGGCTCGTACGCTGCTCGATCGCCACCGTCGGCGGAATGCCGAAGATTGCGTCGACATCGGGGCGCGATGCGGGCTGCACGAATTGCCGCGCGTAGGCATTCAGCGATTCGAGATAGCGGCGCTGGCCTTCGGCAAATAAAATATCGAACGCGAGCGTGCTCTTGCCGCTGCCCGACACGCCGGTGATGACGGTAAAGCGGCCGCGCGGAATATCTACGTTGACGTTTTTCAGATTGTGCTCGCGCGCACGATGCACACTTATCGAGCCCATCTCGTGCTCCAAGGTCGTCGTCGAATCGACGGAATCCAACGCATAGCCGGACAGCGCGGTTGCACTGTCTGCCGCGATCAGCGCGGCGCCGGGTGCATCGTCGCTGTCGACGGTGTTGGAGATCTCGGTCTGTTTCGCGAGCGACGCGGCGTACTCGGTCAGCGCAACGCCGGTGTGCGAGCGTGAATTTGCCGCCACGGTATCGGGCGATCCGACCGCAACGATTTCGCCGCCGGCACCGCCGCCTTCAGGACCCAGATCGATGATCCAATCGCTAGCGCGGATGACATCGAGATTGTGCTCGATGACGATCAGCGAGTGGCCGGCGTCGATCAATTGCCGGAACGCACGTAACAGCTTGGCGATGTCTTCGAAATGCAGACCGGTGGTCGGCTCGTCGAATAAAAACAGTGTGCCTTTGCGCACGGCCGCACCTGCGCGGGCGGAAAAACCTGCGGCGACGCGAGCGGCTTCCGCGAGATGGCCGGCTAATTTCAGCCGCTGCGCTTCGCCGCCGGACAAGGTCGGCACCGGCTGACCGAGTTTCAAATATTCGAGCCCGACGTCGGCGAGCGGCTTCAACGTACGCAAGATTTCGGCGTGCGTGTGGAAGAACGCCACCGCCTCCGACACCGTCATGTCGAGAATGTCGGCGATGGATTTGCCGGCATTGGTGTCGCGTCCGAGCAAGGTGACTTCGAGCACCTCATCGCGGAAGCGGCGTCCGCTGCAGTCGGGACAGCGAAGATATACGTCGGAGAGAAATTGCATCTCGACGTGCTCGAAGCCGTTGCCGCCGCACGTGGGGCAGCGGCCATTGCCGGAGTTGAAACTGAACGTGCCCGGCGTATACCCGCGTTCTTTAGCGACCGGTTCCTTCGCGAACAGTTGCCGGATGGCATCGAAGGCACCGACGTAACTCGCCGGATTCGATCGCGTGGTGCGCCCGATCGGCGATTGATCGACCATCACGACATCTGCGATGCGCTCGTGTCCGATAATTGCGCGATGCGCACCGGGCGTCTCGGTGCGCTTGCCTTTGTGTTTGCGCAGTGCTGCGTAGAGTACATCCTGCACGAGCGTCGATTTACCGGAACCGCTCACGCCGGTAATGGCTACCAGCCGATTCAGCGGAATCGATGCGTCGATGTTTTTTAAATTATGTTCGCTGGCGGCGACGATATCGATGCTGCCGGCGTCTTTAGTCTTACTGGCCGCACCGCTTGCAGCGCCCGGCGTGGTGCCATCGACGCGTTTGCGCCCGGTCAGATAATCGGCAGTCAGGGAAGCGCGAGCGCGCGTGAGATCGCGTGGCGTACCGAAGAACACCATCTCGCCGCCGTGCTCGCCCGGCCCCGGCCCCATGTCGAGAAGGCGGTCGGCCTCCAGCATGATCTGCGGATCGTGCTCGACGACGACCAGCGAGTTGCCGGCGTCGCGCAGGCGCTTCATCACACCGATGACGCGGCCCATGTCGCGCGGATGCAAACCGATAGAAGGCTCATCGAGTACGAACAGCGTGTTGACCAGCGAGGTGCCGAGCGCGGTGGTCAAGTTGATGCGTTGAACTTCGCCGCCCGACAACGTGCGCGATTGCCGGTCCAAGGTGAGATAACCCAGCCCGACGCGCTGCAGATAGCTCAAGCGCGCGCGGATCTCTTCGAACAACAAATCGGTAGCTTCATCGGGGCGCGCTGGAGAATCCGCAAGGATGACTTGTTCGGCCAACACGCCTGCGACATCCAGGCCTGCATCGATGCGTGCCGAGCCTTGAGCGGCGGTGTCGGTCGTCGCTCCGGGCAGATTCACATGCTCGAAAAACGCCGCCGCGCGATCGATCGGCAGCAGCATCAGATCGTGCACGGTCA
>JBDTMS010000044.1:0-12321 GCA_039934195.1 Betaproteobacteria bacterium | reverse complement strand
CTGGATGAACACAGAAGGCGATCCCGAGATGTAGGCAAACATGCCGGCCTGCGCAAACCCGCCGGCGAGCGTATAGCTGAGAAAAGAACGATCCTGGAACAGCCGGCGATAGCCGCGCAGCGCTGCGCCGATTCCGTTGCCGTAAGTCGCATCTGCCGGCCGCGTTTCCGGAAGCCAGATCAGTGTTGCCAGCAGACACAGCGATCCAAATAGCGCGAGTGCCCAGAAGATCGACTGCCAGCCCCACAGCAACAGAAGGTAACCACCGGCGAGCGGGGCCAGGATCGGCGCCACGCCCATCACCAGCATCAACAGCGAAAACATCCGCGCAGAGTCCTGCGCATCGCAGAGATCGCGCACGATGGCGCGAGCGATCACGACGCCGGCGCACCCGCCGATCGCCTGTGCGAATCGCAAGGCAATCAAGCTATGTATCGTCGGCGCGAATACGCAACCCGCGGAAGCCAGAACGTAGACTGCGGTACCGATAAGCACCGGCGGCTTGCGGCCGAAGCGATCAGCGAGCGGACCGTACAGCGCCTGGCCGAGTGCGAGGCCGATGAAAAACACGGCAAGTGTCAGCTGCACCGATCCGGCGTCGATGACGAACTGATTCTGCAGGGTCGGCAACGCCGGGAGATACATGTCGATCGACATCGGCGCGAACGCGGTGAGCGCGCCGAGAAGCAAGGTAAGGCGTAGCAGTTTTAGATTCAAAGCGCGTGGATGTAGAGCGTTTCGTCTGCTGCTTGAGAGTTGTCTAGATGACGCGTACACCACCGGCGCACCTGCGCGCCGCGAAGATGCGACACAATAGCGCGATGCAAACGATACCGTTTATTACTGCCGACGAGCTCGCTGACCGATACGAGGCGCTGCTGTTCGACGCATACGGCGTCCTGGTGCATTCGGAAGGTCCGATGCCCGGCGCACCCGAGCTGATTGCGTATTTAAATCGCCGCGGCAAGCCCTATTACATCGTCACCAACGATGCGTCGCGGTCGCCGCAGAGCACGTCGACTCGCTATAAGAGTTTCGGTCTGGCAATCGAGGCCGACAAGATCGTCACGTCCGGCTCGTTGCTGCAGGGATACTTCGAAGCGAACGCGCTGCTGGGCGCCCGCTGCGCAGTGTTGGGAACGCGCGACAGCGCGGGCTATGTGCGCCGAGCCGGCGGTGTGATCGTTTCCCCCGATGAAGACTTCCAGGTGCTGGTGGTTGCCGACGAAAGCGGATTTCCATTCCTCGACCACGTCGACGCCGCGTTGACCACGATGTTCCGAGCCATCGACAACGGACAACGTTTGCTGCTGCTGTTACCGAATCCCGATCTGATCTACTCGCAGGGCGAGCATGCGTTCGGCGTTGCCGCCGGCAGCGTCGCGCTGATATTGGAAGCGGCTTTGCAGCGGCGCTATCGCGGACGTGAAGAATTGCGCTTCGTGGCGCTCGGCAAACCCAACACGCCGATGTATGCAGAAGGATTGCGCCGCTGCGGCACGCGAAATGTGGCGATGATCGGCGATCAGCTGGAGACCGATATCCGCGGCGCCAACGCCTGCAACATCGACGCAGTGCTGTTGACCACCGGCGTCAGCGCCGACGATAAATCAGCCATTCCCGCGGAACTGCGCCCGCGCTGGCGGATGCGCTCGCTGCAGCTCTCGCAGGATCAGGGCTGAGCGGCTTTATCGTCGCCGGCGCGTGCATGCGCCGCGATCACGTGCGCAACGCAGCTGGTCAGCTTCTTGGCGTACGGAATGTGGAGGAATTCGTTCGGTCCGTGCGCGTTCGACTTTGGACCGAGCACACCAGTGATGAGAAACTGCGCGTGCGGAAAATGTTTGCCGAGCATCGCCATGAACGGAATCGTTCCGCCCTCGCCGGTCATCGCAGCGGGTTTGCCGTAATACGCGAGCGATGCGTCGTTCACTGCTGTGCTCAACCAGCCCGCGATCGGCGGCGCGCTCCAGCCGGACGCGCCTTGATCCGCATCGAACGTCACGCGCGCGCCGGCCGGCGGGTCGGCTTCGAGAATGCGTTTGAGATCGAGCGTTGCCTGACGGCCATCGATGAGCGGTGGAATGCGAAGCGACAATTTGAGCGCGGTTCTCGGCCGCAGCACGTTGCCGGCGTTGGCGATGCTCGGCATCCCGTCCGCGCCGACGACCGACAGAAACGGCCGCCACGTTCGATTGAGCGCAGCCTCATGCGGCTCCGTCGCCATCGGTTGCGTTGCGTCCTTGAACGGAAACTTGGTCCATAGCGTGTCGCCGAGAATGGTGCCGGCGTGCTTCGCTTGTTCGATGCGCTCTTGCGGAATTTCACAGTAAAACGCCGCGGGAATAATGCGCCCCGTCTGCGCGTCTTCCAGTCGATCCAGCAGCGCTCGCGCAATCCGAAACGACGAGGGCACGACGCCGCTCGCATCGCCGGAATGAACGCCTTCGGTCAGCACTTCCACAGACAATGTGCCGGCGGCGATCCCACGCAGCGATGTGGTCATCCACAACTGATCGTAGTTGCCGCAGCCGGAGTCCAGTCCAATCACCAGATCGATTGTGCCGATCCGGCTTGCCAGCGCTTCGAGATACGCAGGCAGATCGTAGCTGCCGCTTTCTTCGCAGCATTCGATCATGCCGACACAGCGCGCATGCGGTTGGTTTTGCTGCTCGAGCGCCGCGATCGCGAGCAGCGACGCGAACACCGCGTAGCCGTCGTCGGCACCGCCGCGTCCATATAACTTTCCGTCTTCGATGACCGGTTTCCAGGGACCGAGATCTTCGCGCCAGCCGACCATTTCCGGTTGCTTGTCCAGGTGACCGTAGAGCAGAACGGTGCCGGGCGCGGAGCCGGGAATATCGAAATAGAGCAGCGGCGTGCGTCCGGGCAGACGCAAAATTTCCAACTGCAGGCCGGCGATCGGTTGCGACTGACACCAGCGATGGGCCAGTGAGATCGCCGCCTCGATGTGGCCGTTTTGCTCCCACTGCGGGTCGAAGTGCGGCGACTTACAAGGAATGCGGATGTATTCGATCAAACGCGCAATGAGATCGTCGTCCCACTTGGCCGAGACGAATTTTGCGGCGGAGGTTGGATCGATAGCGGGGTTTGTTTGCATGCGAGCGCGCGGATTGATGTAGCAAGTCTAGCACCCCACACGGATGGCGGATCTTGCGCTCGCTGCGTGCGGAGACGCTTAGCTTGCCGCGTTCTCCTCGATCGCGAACGCATAGATGTCGAAGTCCTCGCCGCTGTCCGTGAGGCGGACTGGCGCGATGATATAGCTGCGCTGATGAACGCGCAGCGTATAGCGGGCGCTCCAATCGATCAGATCACGCTGCAGCAGTAGCGTTACCTCGCCGCCTATCAGGCTGGTCTGGGTTTCGGCGGGCAGCAGCACCGCAGCGTGCGCCCCGGCGGATTGGTTCAGAGATTCCAACTCGACGGCAACGCCGCCGCGGGCCAATACCTGTACACCGACCGCGCGCCGGCCTAATTCGTCCGTGGACAGACGGCGAATGATCCCGACACTCCATGACGCCGGCCAGGTCGGCTTGGCGGCAACCAGCGTCCCGATCGCAAGCCAATCGCCTTCGAGCGGAGGCAACACCGCGCCGAACCCACCGGTGCTTTCGTTCTCGACGGTCCAGGCCTCCGTGATCTCGTCGATCTCCTCGCCGCCTTGCTCAGCGGACACCACCCGCAGGACTTTGTCGAAGCTGTTCGCGACATTCAAGGTCGACAGCACGCGCTGCCGCGTCTCGGAACGCAACGGTGGCGTCGGCCCCCATTGCCGCGAAAGATGCTCGAGAACTTCGTGGATAGTGCTCGCATAAACATCGCCGGCCAATTTGATCTCGGTCGGCACGTGGCCGGTTTCAACCGTGCGCTGCATCAGGCCTTCGAGCATCACCGCTGCGTCGCCGGGCCCAAAGAAGCGCACGGTCCTCGCAGGGGCGAGCGAATCGCTGACGCGAAACGGGGATCGGCTGGCTTTGAGATCGACGGCGAAGTGGCAACCGGCCGCCGGCCGGCGGTGCAACAGAAAGAAGTCCGCCAGTGTCGCGATTACCCGCTCGGCTGCGACTTGGTTGGGCGGCAATAGATTTTCCATTCCGGAAACCGATAGCACCAACGCTCGAAGATATTCGCGCCGTACCGTCGAGTCCCCATGCATGTCGGGATATACCTTGAATCTCTCAGAGAGGAAGCGCTCACGTTCAGCATACGCATAGAGGCTACCCATGCGGCTCCATAGAGTCGGCTCGACCGCGGCGTAGCGCAGGAGATTCCACCTGAGAATTAAGGTTAACGAGCGAATTGCCCGCGCCGTTGCTGTCGGGATATGCGGCTTAAGCGGTTTTGCGCCACGGACATTCGCCCTGAATAGCTGCAGGCAAATTTCATAGCCGGCAGCGAGCTCGTGCGCGAAATGGACCACGGCGTTCCAGATCCGCCGCTCACCGTAGGTTTGCTGCCGGCCACCGGCGTCAAGATATTCGCGCGAAACCGCCATTCGATGCGGCTGCATAAGGTTGTCGATGCGGTCGACGACTTGATATGCGCGCAGTGGATCGCCACGCACGCCCTGGCGGTACGCCTCGAGCCAGAAGCATCCCTCCTCCAGCCGGCGAAGGGCATCGGGGGCACCGACCGAGAAGTTCAGCAGATCTCCATTGAGCGTTTTGTCGTCGACAAGCGTCGCGACTGCATCGGGGTGGTCGATCGGGCGCGTTGAGTCGGGCAGCATGGTCGGCGTTGCGCGCGCAAGCTCCATACCAGAAATGACAACCCTGGGACTATTCGCTTAGCAACGCGCGATAACTAGCGTTGCCGGCCATCGCACAGTCAAGTCCCGCGTTCAAGTACCCGACTGCAGGGGGCTATCTCGGTTACTCGCTGCAAGCTTGCTCTCTCCTCCACGTCAGCATTGCTGAGCTACGTCGGCTTCCATTGGGAAGGATGTGCGCGCATGTAATTCGCCGGATACGGCGCTTCGGCGCCGAGCTCGCGCGCCGCATGCCAGGCCCAGCGTGGATCGTCCATCACACCTCGTGCCAGCGCCACGAGATCGGCTTGCCCGCTCGCGACGATTCGCTCTGCTTGCTCCGGTTTGGTAATCAACCCGACCGCCATCGTCGCAATACCGGTCTCAGCCTTCACTTGCTGCGCCAGCGGAACGTTGTAGCCGGGGGCCAGTGGAATTTTTTGCCGCGGATCGAGCTGACCGGAGGTGACGTCAACGTAATCGCAGCCGAGTGCTTTCAGCTCGCGCGCGAAGATCACCGTTTCCGCTGGCGTCCAGCCGTTCTCGATCCAGTCGGTCGCCGAAACGCGAATACCCATCGGTCGATCCTCCGGCCAAGCCGCCCGGGCCGCGGCGAACACCTCGAGCGGAAACCGGATGCGGTTGAGCGTGCTGCCGCCGTACTCGTCTTCGCGTTGATTTGCGATCGGCGACAAGAATTCATGCAACAAATAACCGTGTCCCGCGTGCAGCTCGGCCAAATCGAAGCCGATGCGGGCGGCGCGCACAGTGGCATCGACAAACTGCTGCTTGATGGCCTTGAGCCCATCGCTGCTGAGCGCAGCCGGCGTATGCCAGCCGGGCGCGAACGGCAATGACGATGGCGCGAGCGTCACCCACGGATTTTCGTGCGCGGCAAGCGGCTTGCCGCCTGCGCCGGGCGGGTGCGCAGATCCTTTGCGGCCGGAGTGCGCGATCTGGATGCCGAGCTTGGCAACGCCGTAGGTGCGGCAGAAATCGACCACACGCTTCAACGCGCTTTCATTCTCGTCGCTGTACAAGCCGAGACAACGATGCGTGATGCGGCCCACCGGCGACACGTGGGTAGCCTCCGTGATCACCAAGCCGGCCGCGCCCATTGCGAATTGGCCGAGATGCATCAGATGCCAATCGTTGGCGGAACCGTTCTCCGACATGTACTGGCACATGGGCGAGACGACGATGCGGTTGGGCAGCGTAAGGCCGCGAAGCGGAAATGGCGTAAACAGCGTGCTCGACATATTTGCGGGAAACAGAAAGAAAGAAAGAAGGAAGGGAGAATCATGCGCGAGGCGCCCGGGAAAGCATTGCTTGCGCGATGCTTGACTGAGGCCGGGTTGGATTCTAGCAGGGCGCTCATCGATCCGTTCGCGCGGATGGCGGCGAAATTGCGACGCACGCTTCGCGATGCGCACCGCCGCGGCAACCGCCGCCCACGGCAAACGAGAACGATGCGAGGTGCATGCTATTCTGCGCGTGGTTCTGCGCGACGCTCACCTTGGCCCAATCGAATCCGCATCGCATATCGCACTCGGAGCGCGGCAGCTTCGCGCTTGCCGCGCTGATTGTCGGCGCGATCGCTATCGGCTTCTCGCCGATCTTCGTACGACTATCCGATATCGGACCTACCGCTTCCGCGTTCTGGCGCGTCGCGCTGGCGGCGCCGGCTTTGTGGGCCTGGGCGTGGTTTGCCGCACCGGCGAAATCTGCGCAATCCAGCGCGCGGCGGCGCTATAACCCCGCACTCATCGCGGTTGGACTGAGCTTCGCGGGCGACCTGTCGTTCTGGCACTGGTCGATCAAATTCACGTCGGTCGCGAATGCCACACTCCTCGCCAATCTCGCCGCCGTATTCGTAACGCTGGTGGCGTGGTTGTTTCTGCGCGAACGCATCAGTAAACGTTTCATTCTCGGCATGGCATTAGCCCTCGCCGGGACCGCGACATTGACCGCACGCGGCATGTCGTCGCATTCATCGCATTTGCTCGGCGACGCTTTCGGCGTGATCACGGCGCTGTTCTACACCGCATTCCTGATCTTCACTAAGCGCCTTCGCGACGCCGGATACGCGACCGCTTTTATCGTCTCTCGTGCCACCTTGATTACGGCGTGTGCATTGTTGCCGCTGGCGCTCCTGTCGGGTGGCGCGCTGTATCCGACGACACTGGGCGGCTGGTCGGTTTTGCTCGCGCTCGCACTCATCTCGCACGCCGGCGGGCAGACTTTGATCGCCTATGCGCTTGCTCATCTGCCCGCAGCGTTCTCATCGGTTACGTTGCTGCTGGAACCGGTGGTCGCCGCGCTATTGGCCTGGGTGCTGTTCGGCGAGCGACTTGGTCCGCTCGAACTCGCCGGCGCCGCGCTCGTGCTCACCGGTATCTATCTCGCTCGCCGAGGGTCCGATGAAAAAGAACAGGCGCCTCGCGGCGCCTCTCCCTGAATCTTCTATCGAGCTCGATTTAGCGATCAAGCCAGCGATGCGATGTACGCCGTCTTTACCGTCGTGAAGAATTCCACCGCGTAGCGTCCCTGCTCGCGCGGACCGTAGCTCGAGCCCTTGCGACCGCCGAACGGAACGTGATAGTCCACGCCCGCTGTGGCCAGATTCACCATCACCATGCCGGCCTGGCTGTTGCGACGGAAGTGCGCCGCTTGTTTAAGCGAGCTGGTAATGATGCCTGCCGACAATCCGAACTGCGTGTCGTTGGCGATTTCGAGTGCTTCGTCGTAATCCTTAGCGGCAATCACCGTTGCGACTGGGCCAAACACTTCTTCGCGATTGATGCGCATCGCATTGTTGGTTTCGGTAAACAGCGCCGGCTCGAGATAAAAACCTTCCGTTTCGCGTTTGAGCAGTCCGCCGCCATAGGCGAGCTTGGCGCCTTCCTTCTTGCCTTCCTCGATGTAGAACAAATCCTGATTGAGCTGATTTTTGTCGACTACCGGTCCCATCTGCGTACCGGTTTTCAGGGCGTTGTCGACCGAGACGGTTTTCAAACGCTCGATCAGCGCCTCGACGAATTTGTTGTGGATGCCCTTCTGCACGATCAAGCGCGAAGAGGCGGTGCAGCGCTGACCGGTCGAATAGAACGCGCCGTTGACCGCCGACTCCACGGCGGTCTTCAGATCGGCATCATCGAGCACCACCAGAGGATTTTTACCGCCCATCTCGAGCTGAAACTTACCCATGCGCGCGACAACTTTCTGCGCAATTTTGCGGCCGGTATCGACTGATCCGGTAAAGCTCAAAGCGTCGACGCGCGGATCGTTGACCAGCACTTCGCCGACGACATTGCCGCGTCCCATCGTGAGATTGAATGCGCCGGCCGGCAAACCGGCTCGCGAGATGATGTCGGCCATCGCCCATGCCGATCCGGGCACCAGATCGGCCGGCTTGAACACGACGCAGTTTCCGTAAGCCAGCGCCGGCGCAACTTTCCACGCCGGGATTGCCGCCGGAAAATTCCACGGCGAGATGATGCCGACGACGCCGACCGGTTCACGCGTTACCTCGACGTCCACACCCGCTCGCACTGACGGCACCAGCTCGCCGACTCGCCGCAAAACTTCGCCGGAAAAAAACTTGAAAATATTGCCCGCGCGCGCGACCTCGCCGATGCCTTCGGGCAGCGTCTTGCCTTCCTCCCGCGATAACAATTGTCCGAGCTCTTCTTTGCGCGCGAGGATCTCGTTGCCGATTTTGTCGAGCGCATCGGCGCGCGCCTGCACGTTGAATGCAGCCCATGCGGGAAACGCTGCGCGTGCGGCGGCGATCGCCTGTTCCGTTTGCGCCTGGTCGGCCTGCGCGTATTCCCCTACCACGTCGTTGGTGTCGGACGGATTGATGTTCTTCGACCAGGTTGCGCCGGCCACCCATTGGCCGTTGATGTAGTTGGAATACTGTTTTGCAGGCATGGTGTCTCCTCGATATTCGAATAGGGAAGGGGCGCAGGACTAAGCGCACTATTGTCGCACCCTGCGCGCACCACTGCTGCGCTGCCGAGCGCGCGAGCAGCAGCTCAATGCGCTGCGACCGCTTAATGCTCTGCGGTGACTGGCCCCGGCAGAACTTTGAAGACAACGGATAGGACCGCGGTGAATGTATAGCCCAATCGGCATTCCGCAGGCGCCGGCGTGGCGGTCGGAAACAATCGTCGCGCACCTTGCATCGCGGCGTCGTCGATCGATGCATCGCCGGAGCTTTGCACCAGCGTTTGCGTACCGAGCGCGCCCAGGTGATCGACCATCAACTGCAATTGCACGGCGCCGCCGATGCCGTGTTCGAACGCGTCCCTTGGATAGTCATTTGCGCTCATGCCGGTCCGCAACGAATTCGACAGCACTGCGACACAGGCACGCAGCCGATCGTCGTCGGCCGCGGCCTGCGTGACGTCCACGCGCCAGCCGAGCAGCACACCGCAGATGATGATGCTCAGTAAACAACGTTTTATTTTTTCCATCCTGGTCTCCGTGTATCCGCGCTAGGTGTCTCGGCGCTCGCCATCTGATCCGATCCTACTCGCAAGCGCGCGTCGCGCTCAGGCGACGTCGAAACCCTGCGTGCTCCCTCGATTCGAGCATCGTCGACGCAAACAGTCGAGCTAGTTTCGCGTTCTGTCACAACGCTCGCACCGGGCGCCATCGAAGACGCGTGCGGCAAGCGCTGCATCGGGATTGTGCGTACGTGAGAAGATACGCGTCTTTTCGCTCACCTTACCCGGTTGCTGATGTCCGCGTCCGCACCAACGGCTCGCCCCGCCGTCCTTAATTTGAGAGCCTCGAAAATCCGCGAAGTTGCCAATGCGGGCATGGGCCGCAGCGATATCGTCGCATTCTGGTTCGGCGAGCCCGATGAAGTCGCGCCGCATTTCATTCGCCAGGCCGCAATCGACGCCCTGCTGCAAGGCGATACGTTCTACACGCAGAATATGGGGATTCCGCCGCTGCGCGACGCGCTGGCGCGCTACATCGGCCGGCTGCATCGCCCGACAGATAGCGATGAGATCGCGGTAACCAACTCCGGCATGTCGGCGCTGATGTTGTGCACGCAGGCGCTGGTCGGCGCCCGAGATCGCGTCGTAACGGTCACCCCCTTGTGGCCGAATCTCGTCGAAATCCCGAAAATTCTCGGCGCGGAGGTCGTCACCGTCCCGCTGCACTTCACCCGCGATGGCTGGAAATTGGATCTCGATCGGTTGCTCGGCGAATTGTCCGTGGCGACCAAAGTCGTGTTCATCAATTCGCCGAACAATCCGACCGGTTGGACGATCGATCGCGAAAGCCAGCAGGCTATTCTTGCGCATTGCCGCCGGCACGGCATCTGGATCGTGGCTGACGATGCGTACGAGCGTTTGTTCTATGACGGCGTTCCCGGGGTTGCATGTGCGCCGTCTTTTCTCGACATCGCCGAGCGCGACGATCGCGTAGTGAGCGTCAATACCTTTTCCAAAGCCTGGCTGATGACCGGCTTTCGACTCGGATGGATCGTCGGTCCCGCGCGTTTGATGTCGGAGTTGCCGAAACTGATCGAGTACAACACGTCGTGCGCGCCGCCGTTTGTACAGCGCGCCGGACTCGTCGCCGTCGAGCAAGGCGAGCTCGTTATCGCTCGCACGGTTAGCCGCTTTCGCGAAGCACGCAATTTTCTGATCGACGCACTCAATCGCATTCCCGGCATCGAGGCAGCAATGCCTGCCGGTGCCATGTACGCGTTCTTCCGCGTGGACGAGATGCGCGACAGCCTGAGCTTCTGCAAACGACTAGTCGCGCAGGCCGGGTTGGGTCTCGCACCGGGAATCGCGTTCGGACCGGAAGGCGAAGGCTTCGTACGCTGGTGCTTTGCGGCTAGCGAGCCGCGCCTGCAAGACGGCGTTGCGCGCCTGCGCAGCGCACTTGTCTTATAGTGATTTCGATTTCGAATTTCAAACGACATATTGATGACCCCGTCGACACTTAGAAAAGCAACCTGGTGCGAGATCGCATCCTGGATCCTTACCGCGATCGTGTTGGTGCTCGTTCTCGTTCTGCATCTGCTGCCTGCGCTGCTGGCCGGCTTACTCGTGTACGAGCTAGTCCACATCCTGGCGCCGCGGCTCAAGATCTGGCGCATGACGCACGAGTGGAGCAAGGTGTTCGCAGTGACCGTACTGAGCGTCATCGTCGTAGTCCTCCTGGCGTTGATCGGATTCGGCATCGTGGCGGTCTTGCGCACGGACGCCAACAGCGTGTCCGCGTTGCTCAAGCAAATGGCGGAGATCGTCGACGGCTCGCGCCGCGCGCTGCCGCCGTGGGTAATGGAAAACATGCCCGCCAATGCCGACGAACTGCGCACCGCCGTGGTGACATGGTTGCGCGAGCACGCGCGCGATTTGCGCGGTGTCGGCAGCGACTTCGGCCGCGCCCTCGTCCATATCGTCATCGGGCTCATCATCGGCGCGTTCGTTTGTCTGCGTCAGGCACGTCACACTGAAGAGCGCGGTCCGCTAGCCGAGGCTATGCTGGAGCGTGCTACCCGCGTGGGCGACGCATTCCGCCGAATCGTATTCGCGCAGGTCCGTATTTCCGGCCTGAATACGCTGCTCACCGCGGTCTATCTGACCGTCATTCTGCCCCTGTGCGGGGTGAACTTGCCGTTGACGAAAACGTTGATCGCCGTCTGCTTTGTCGCTGGATTGTTGCCGGTTGTGGGCAATCTGATTTCCAACAGCGTGATCGTGATCGTCAGCTTGAATCATTCCATCTACGCCGCGCTGGGCTCGCTGGCTTTCCTCATCGTGATCCACAAGCTCGAATACTTCGTCAACGCGCGCATCGTTGGCACGCAAATCCGGGCGCGCGCCTGGGAGCTGCTCGTGGCGATGTTGGCTATGGAAGCCGCGTTCGGCATCGCAGGCGTCGTGGCCGCCCCGATCTATTATGCGTATCTCAAGAACGAGCTGCAAAGCCGTGGACTGATTTAGCCGGCATCCGATCGATTCGCGTTGCTCGCCAAGCAAGCGCGTGGCGAGCGGCTCCGCGAACACAGCCCGCCGCATGCAACGGGCAGCAGCGTTAGAATCAGCGCTTCTGCGATCACTTCGAGTAGCAATCATGCCTTTCGATAGCGCCAACCCAAGCCGCCCGCGCAACGTCCTCGGCGGACCGCTTGGCGAATGCAGCAGCGAACCGCTAACCGGATTTTTTCGCGACGGCTGTTGCAATACCGGGCCGGAAGACGTCGGACGCCACACTGTCTGTGTGCAGGTCACTGCAGAGTTTCTTGCGTTTTCAGCTTCTCGCGGTAATGACTTGTCCACGCCGATGCCGCACTTTGGTTTTCCCGGATTGCAGCCGGGCGATCGCTGGTGCCTGTGCGCGGCGCGCTGGAGGGAAGCGCTGCAGGCAGGTGCGGCGCCGAAAGTCATGCTCTCGTGTACGCACGAGTCCACACTCGACATCATTGCCCTGCAAGACTTGACGCAGCACGCGCTCGATTCGCAGTAGCCCAACTAATTCTAGCCAACTCGGAGGTCGACATGCGCGTGTATGAGGTC
>JBDTMS010000043.1:0-12396 GCA_039934195.1 Betaproteobacteria bacterium | reverse complement strand
GCAGCTATTTGTACAACGTCGACATCGACGACACCATCGATCACGCCATGACCGTGGTGGAGAAACTGAAATCGTGACTGCCGTTACGCATTGCGAATTGACGCGCAGACTAGTGATAAGAGGTCGTCCGTATGTCTGATCAAAGGAAGCTGCCGACGAACATTGAGGCGAAAGACGGCGAGCCGTGGGTCAGGCTCGCCGACGGCCACGAGCTAGCGAACTGGGGTCGTGATGAGGAAATCGCCTATAACCAGGCCAACCGCCAGACTGAGAAAGCGCTGTTCTTCCGCCGCACGCTCGACTTCCTTACGGACAACCGCGTGATCGGCGACTACTACGAATTCGGCTGTCACCGTTGTCGTACGTTTCGCATGGCGCTCACCGAAGCGCGGCGCCACAACCTGTCAAGCATGCAGTTCCTCGCCTTCGACAGCTTTGAGGGGCTTCCGGAGCCAACCTCCGACACCAGCGTCGAGATCTGGAAGCGTGGCGCGCTGACCACGACGGAGGAAGATTTTATGCGCATGATCCGCGAACACAACATCTACGCGGACAAGGTGCGCACCGTCAAAGGCTTCTATGAAGACAGTCTCACTCCCGTATTGGGAAGACAGCTCTTAGATAGCGGCCGCAAAGCGATGCTGATCAACGTCGATTGCGACTTATACGAATCGGCTGTTTCGGTATTCAAATTCATCGATCCCTTGCTGCAGGAGGGCGCGGTGATTTACATCGACGATCTATTCGCGGGCTACAAGGGCTCGCCGTCCAAGGGAGTTGCGCGGGCTTTTCTCGAGTACCAGGCGAATACGCGGTGGCGTTTCTTGCGTCATCTCGACGTTAGCTGGTGGGGGCGCTCGTATATTGTCTATCTCGGCAAGCAGCAGATTGACGGTGTGATTTGATCCAAGCGGTGAGGTCATTCCCAGCGATTTGCAAACCCATTGGACTGCGATTGCTCATCCTCTGCATTCGCGACCCTTCAGCATCCCAAACCGAGAACACGCCATGAGCGCCGATCCCTTGCGGTTTTGCGACAAGTTACTTTCCGATCAGCACGAGCACAGCTACTACTTTCGCGACGGCGCTGACTATGCATCGGCGCTGTACGCGACGATCTGTCGCGCGAGTGGCATCACCAGCCCGATGGAAGAGCTCAAACTCGAACAGACCGACAAGTTCACCGTCGAGGAGATGGCGTCGAATCCAGTGAGTCTGCGCTTCCTGCAATTTCTCATGCGAGTGGCGGGCGTCAAGCGGGTACTGGAAATCGGCGCGTTCATCGGAGTATCGGCGATGTACTTTGCCAAAGCGCTGCCACCAGGTGGCGAAGTAGTAACCATCGAAAAGTTCGATCACTTTGCCGCCATCGCGCGCCGTAATTTCGCGGCGAATGGGCTCGACGACCGCATCAAATTGATCGACGGCGACGCCTTTGAGATCATCGAGAAACTGCCCAAGGGTGAGCTGTTCGACATGATCTTTATCGACGGTAACAAAGAACGCTACAAAGACTACTTCGTCAAGACAGAGCCGCTGCTCTCGCCGAACGGAATCGCGCTGGTGGACGATTGCTTCTTCCACGGCGACGCGGTGAATACTGAGCCCACAAACGACAAGGGCCGCGGCGTACGCGCGTTCCTCGACTATGCCGCCACCCGCGATGACTATCTTCGCATCGCACTACCGCTCGCCAACGGCATCATGATGATGGTACGACGGGCTGGCTGAGAACCAAGGACGGCGGCGATCGGCTATGTTCATTACTGGATTTGCATACAATTTCGAGCGGGCAACTGCGCGCGTTGCTGGAGAACTTGAGCGACAGCAACGATGACAAACTGGTCCTGCAACAACTCTCGGACTCCGACTGATCGCGTGCGATGATGCGCAAGCCCGGGAGATTTCGCGAGGTTGCGGGAAATGCGGCTTTAGTAATTTCCAGCCTGCTCGCTTGTTTTCTGCTCATCGAAATCGCTCTCAGAATGTTGGACGATATCCCCGTGTTCAGTACTGAGAATTTCATTGCCCGCCGCATCGATCTGATCAGAGTCAATACCGGCCCCATCGCATACGATCCAGTGCTTGGATGGAAGCTGACCGACTACTTCGCCCCTCCTATCAACGCTGTGCCCGTCACGATTGGCGATGGCGGTATGCGTATGAACGGAAACGATGAGCGCCCAATTCCAACGAGCGCCACGATTGCAATTGGGAGTTCTTCAACCTACGGAGTAGGTATCTCCAATAGCGATACCTGGCCCGCTCAACTGGAGAGGATTTTGGACGAGCCGGTGGTCAATGCGGGCGCCGAAGATTGGGGCATGGATCAGATCATTCTGCGAGCCGAATCGGTCAAGAGGCAGTTCAACCCCAAGACATTGATCGTCGCACTCTCCGACCGGGATGTGCCGTTGAATACGTACACGGCGTATCGCGGTGGGCGCAAGCCCTACTTCGTGATCGACAAAGGGGGACTCTCGCTCGTCACCCCTCGTTCCACATTCTCAGTCGCTTGCGTGGCGACATCCAAGCAGAGCGATTCCGTAATCGCGTACTTCCTTATCAAGAAACTGGCATCTCTGAAAGAGCGAGGCACGAACGTTGTTCTGTTGCTGCTCTACGAACGAGACACAATTCGCTCCGGTCAGGTACCGCCATACATGGGGATCATCGGATCGGCAGCGCGCGATTTCGGTCTGCAGGTGATCGACACACTCGGCGAGCTTACCACCCGCATCGAAGGCGGAACGAATAGCCAGCGGCTGTGGGCGGATCCTCCGACGGATTCGGACCCCTGCGGACCGAGGCGGCGCTCCTGGATGTCTTCGAACGGTCAGCGTGTGATCGCCAGCACACTGAGTTCGAAGGTGTTCGGACGCCCATCCGGCGACAACGTCGCCGCTACGGAGAATAAGGTTGAAATCGACCACCGTTGATCGGGCTTTTAGACGCGGATCTAGGGGCTATCTAGTGGGTGCGGGACTGGTTCTACTTGGTATCGCCGGCACGTTGACCGTACAGAGCCTATCGAACGTGGCCAACGGTAAGGCTACATTCATCCCAATTGTTACCCCGCCAATGATCTGGGACGAACAACTCGGCTGGGCTCCCAAACCGCACTACTCATCATATTCGGGAACGTTCTTGATTGGCGAGCATGGCATTCGCATGAACTCCGAGGTGATCACGCCGCTGCGGCAACATGCGATTCTCGCCGTCGGAGACTCGTTCACGGCCGGATCGGAGGTCGGTAACAGCGAATCCTGGCCGGCTCATCTCGAGCGTCTGCTCGGAACCCAAGTCATCAACGCGGCGTCAGGGGCTTGGGGGGTCGATCAAATGATCCTGCGTGTGGAGCAGCTCGCACCGATACTACATCCCAAAGCAGTGATCGTCGGCATTCTCGATCAGGATATTTTGCGCAACAACTATCGACTCTACGGTGGCGGTTACAAACCGTACTTCACCATCGAGAAAAACGAACTGATCCTGAACGGGACACCAGTCCCTACATTCGCAGGCGCGAGATCCGATCTCGGATTTTGGAAATCCATCTTCGGCCATTTTTACGCGCTGGATTGGCTCTACCGCAACCTCGGCAGGACAGCCAGCTGGGTGGATGAATCACGGCGTTACGATAAGGCGCATGACAATGGACCGGAAATCTCGCGGTTACTGATGGGGCGTCTGGCACGTCTGAAGCAACAATATGATTTCGACGCAATGGTGGTCTTGCTCTATGGGGGAGATTATGCGGAGCGCTTCGACAAACCCGCGGATTGGGTACAACCGACTTTCCAGGGTGCCCGTGACGATGGCATACCGGCAATCGATATGCTGCCTGTTTTGCGCGAAGCTCATGCCGCGCGTTCCGACGCGCTGAGGCAGTACTACGTCATGCACGACGGCGGTACGAGCTATGGTCATATGAACAGCCAAGGCAATCTATTGGTCGCCAAGACGATAAGCAGGAGGATACGAGAATTACGCTGGCAAGCAGTCAAGAGATGAGTTTAACCGTGGCAGATAATTGCTCGGAGGCACCACCGAAAGCGCTCTGCACTGAAGTGGCATCGGTAGTAGCGTAAACAAAGCACTTATGGGCTCTTTATTCGGTTCAGCGCCAATGACGATATTACGAAAGCTTCGCTCGCTTGCCAGTCGTATTCGGGCACGGCTTCTACGGAGCAGGGAAGGAAACGCCTCTGCATCGATTGTGGCAGCAGGTAATCGGCTTGCCCAAAACGGCCGCTATGTCGACTCGATTCATGCCTTTCAAGACGCAATTCGCACAAACCCGCAGGCCGCAAATGTCTGGCAGGGAATCGGTCACGTCGTCGGCCAAGCCGGACTCACAGTCCGACTAATGGACACGATCGTCGAGGCCGTTACCGAATGGTCGGCGGTCAGCAGCACAAGCCAGCCTGACGATCCGGATGACAGACATCGGCGGCGGCGTGGCCTGCCGCTCGGCGACCTCGTTCTCGCCGATTTTCTTCCCGGGGAGAAATTCGTGATTCTGGATGGAGGCGCGCGCGAGGCGGAAGCCGATTTCCGGTGGAGTCGCCTAGATTCAGCGCGCCTGGAAATCCACGGCTTCGAGCCGGAGCAATCTGAATGCGCGCGTCTGAATGCGCATGCGCAAACAAGTGGGCTCGCCAACCATTACTATCCGGTCGGACTATGGAGCATCGACGGCATGCTACCGTTCGACGAAAATCACGCGGGTGGCGGCAGCTCCTTCATGCAACAAAATCGCACCGTCTCCGATCGTTGGAAGTTCGAAAATCCAACGCAAACCGCCTTAGCCCGTGAGGTTTTCCACGTCAAGCGGACTTACGACGTCAAGGTCACGAGCGTGGACACTTGGGCACGGGCGAATGGTATTTCGGCCATCGATTTCATCAAGCTCAATGTGCAAGGAGGCGAGCTCGAGATTCTGCGCAGTTCCGGTTCAGTGCTCGACTCAGTGCTAGGTTTGCTTATCGAGGTAAGCTTCTGCGAATCCTACGTTGGGCGGCCTTTCTTCACAGACATCGACGGTTTCCTGCGCGCTAACAAATTTGTTTTCTTCGATCTGCTCGCACACCACTACATCGGCAGAGCGGACGCGGCGATCGCTCAGCAGCATTTGAAAAGCGTGCGCCCTAAGCTCGGTCAACTTGTTTCCGCTTGGGGCCAGCTGATTGAAGGGCACGCTCTTTATCTACGCGATCCCATCGCCGAGCGGCCGGAAGGCCCCGTCGATGAGGTGGCGGCACGGCGTGCACTAAAGCTCGCTGTTATCGCCGAGATCTACGGTCAGATCGAGTTCGCGCTCGAACTCCTGCATTGGGTACGTAAAGCGCCAGGTTACGCAAATACGACTTCGGTCGGCGAACGCGCGGCGCAGACGTACCTTCGCTACTACTAAGCGGTTACGTCGTGATGGAGCCGTTAAGCCTTCGTATGAGATTGGCCGCGGATTCTCCCGCAGTCATAGGGCGATTACGCATAGCGGTCGGTCCTCGATCTGCAGGAACGCCGCTTCGACTGTTACCGATCGAACCTCGCTATCGGGCCGGGATGCGCCGCCAAGACCGTCACGCGCATGCTGCTAGCCTCGATGACGGCGTCCTGTCTATCGAAGAGTTCTTTAGCTTCGAGTTGGCCGCAACGAGCCGCATCTCGAATGAGTGGCGGGGCGCGCGATGTTCAGGCCAGATGTGAGCGCGATGCGGGATCCACCGATCGCCGAACTATTGCGAAAAGCACTAACACGCCCTTGTGGTTCTACTAGGGACGTCGGTTCACACTCGTTGAATCGTGGGATAGATCCAGAAGCTCGCTACCGATTGCCTGGCAGTCAGGCACAAGGGCGTTGCTGACAATGCGACCGACAAGCGCGCTACCGGCCTGCGAATAATGAAAGTCATCGTAAAAAAAATCACTTTCCTTCGGCAGCAAATTGCCCAAGTCGATACAGTCTAATCCGCGCGACTTGCAGACATCGAGTGTGACTGCGTTGTACGCAGCCAGCATTGTCGCCATGGCGTTGGCGGTGTACCACTTATTGTGGGGATCAACGAACCACTGATCCACGCCGTTAAGGCCTCCGGCGTAAAGTTGGGCGATCTCCCGGTCGTTCATCCTCGGCTTCCACAACGCCGGCTGGGTCAAAAGCGTAATACGTGTCGCAAACTTATCGCCGATATCGACTAGTTGATTCAGCGCGTGTCGGTAACGTTGCAGCGGCTCTTGCATATCGGGGACCTGGGTGATCAAATCCTCGGGCGCCACTAGCTTCCGCCGAGCCTTATAGCGTTCCATCATTACGCCAAAATCGACGGTGCGGACAAGGGCTGCTTCCTTCTCGGCGAGCTTCGCTCTGTTTGTCCAGAGCGCTGAAACGATCTGATAGACAGCCGAACGGCCCAGGAGCGTCGGCGGCCCAGATGGTGCATACATGAAGGATTGGCGTAAATCCCAGTCCGCATCGAGCGTCTGAGGATGATGGATCTTGAAGTCGAACAGCATATCGTTGAGGCCGACGAGCAGCAGAACTCTGTCGAGATGTGGCAGCCGAGGAAGCACCTTGTCCATTTGCAAGACATGATGGCGAGCATTCGTGCCGGCTTTACCCATATTGCCGACCCACGCATTCGGTTGGCACCTGCGAAGGTTGCTCTGCGTTTGGCCGGTCCAAGTCTGCGACTCATTCAACACGATGTCCTCGGTCGTGCTACCGCCGATCGCAAGAATTTTAGGCGTATCGGATGCCTTTACCAGGTCACCACGGAGTCCCTGGCCGTTAATGCGAATGTGGGATTCATCTAGAACGCCGGGAAGTCCCAACGCGGTCGGGTGAAAGACTATCTCCCAGCCGGGCGTATGCACGTAATATTGGTTAGGATCGAAAACAAACGATCTCAAGTAGTACTCAGTCCCGGCTAAGCCGATGCACATCAACAGGACAAGGTAGCCAACGTAGAAGCTGATGCGCGACATCCGAGTTGCCATATGCCGTGACTGGACTCGACTTTAGCGCGCTGAAATTCAGCGTTGGCCGAACGCATAAAGGCGACGGCGCATCGCCTTTTTGATTTGACCCAAATAGGTTAGCAGTCCAGCCTTTGTAGAGGCGGCCGGCTGGATGAGTGGGTCCACACCAGATGGGTTCTGCATCGGCATTACGAAAGCTCTACGTTCGCTGGGGCGCCGCATGGCGAAGAACAGCAGATCGAAAACGAAGCAAATGTGGAAGCGAGGCCCTGGATAGAGCGGCGGGTTCTCGTTGCCAGGCAGCGTGCCGAGGTCTTCGAGCAGGGCGCGCGTTTCGGGAGCCATCAGATTGCGATAGAAAGTGTCCACGACCTTGGTCATGAAGATCTGCGAATTTTCCATGTCGAGTAGGCGGATCGGCAGTGCATCGAAATCGAGACTGTCGATGCCACGTTTTCCGAGCAGCTCATTTCGGCAGAACGTGTTGTCGACATAGCTGAAGTCCAAGATCTCATAGTCGTTCGCGCGAGCCATCTCTACCAGTGCATTCGGATGAATATTGTAGAAACCGTGGTTAATGAATGCGAAGCTGGGAATAGCGTGCAGCGAGATGCCGCCGGGCCGCGTCAAGTTGTGCAGCGTCCGAAAAGCTTCGCCGATATTGAATACGTGTTCGGTAGTACCGAAGTTCGTGACGACATCGAACTCAGGTAGACCCGAGCTTGGATGATTGAGATCGACCTTGTAGGTCGCGCGGTCATCATCTACATCGAGCGACGCATAGTCCGCCATACCGAAAATTGAATAAAATTGCTTCTGCGCTGTGCGTCTTGCAATTAGGCCATCGAATATTGTGTCGAGGAGCGCCTCGATTTGCGTAGATGGACGTAGCTCGCGCGCAACTTCAGCCAGGACCTTGCGGCTTACTTGCACATCCTGCGGACCCAAATCGACTACGTCGTGAAGTTCTCGGAATGCGCCGCGGACGGCGAGTCGCTTCATCCAAGCTACGTGTATGGGGCCGATCGCCATCGTTGTAGTCCCCGGTGGAAAGTCAGCGTATGTTTCCAGTGACGCGATGCCGAGCGATTAGGAATTCTTGAGTATGATCACCGGCTGCAGATGGCCCGGCCCGTCGTAATGCACGGGCTCCAATCCGAAAGTAGCGAGTTCTTCCCACTCTTGCGTCAATAACGGCAAGCGAAGACGGCCGTAGATTCTCGCGTTGTTAAATAGGATCTTGTCCTTGCCAACTGGGACCGACAAAAACAACAGCCCGCCCGGCTTGACCATCGATTTCATTTTTTTCATCGCCTTCAGGTCACCCTCAGGATCGAGTGGGTCACCGTACATGCCTAAACCATCGTGCTCAAATGACGAGATCGACCACGCGACGTCGAACAGCGGGCGCTGTTGGTCATACTCACCGATGGTCATGGTTGTAATGCGGGAGGTCAGGGCAATGATACGGTTGTAGTCGACAGTCGTGGATTTCGCGCCGTGATACAGACAATTCGCCTCGTACCACGGCGTCAAGGAGCCCATGTTGACAACGTGCAATCCCTGGATCGGAAATCGCTCGATTGCCTGCCACATCCACACGTCGGTCATGCCGTAGATAAAGTACTCGCGCCGCTTTATTTTATCGAGGTAGAGATCGATCTCGTGATCGGTATAGATCAGAGGCCAGTTGTCGGGATATGTCGCGTCGAGGTAGTTATACTCGATCGGTACGCGGCCCCCCATTGTGTAGCGCTCCATCAAGTCCACCGGAATCTCTCGTGGTGGCGTCGTGCAGGTATTGGGGGCGCCGAATAGTTCTGTGCATAGCGCGTAGTGGCGCCAGTGCAGCGAGTTCTGTTCGATGATCGCAGACATGTTGAACGCCTTAAGTGCATCGATCTTGGTAGCCTGTTCGAGCGCCACCTTCCGAAGCTCGTCCCGCACTGCCGTGAGCGTTTGATACCGATCGCGCAGTATCGATTGGGTACGCCGCAGTGCTTCGTTCCCTTCGAGAAGTGTCGCGTCGGGAGCGATTGGACTGTTGCCGTTCCTCCGATTGAGAAAGAACTCTGTAAACATCTCGTACCTCTCAAAGGCTTGATGGCTATCAGGCAGCGCCTTGGCGCAGCAGCATCACCGGACGAGTTGTACCGGCATCGAACAGCAAGTTGTACTTGAAGCCCGCGGACTGCACGGTCGTCCAGCCATCAAGTAGTATCGGAAGGCGTACTCGACCATAGACGCGGGTGGCGTTGAAGACTAGCCGATCGATGCCGATCGGAATCGCCAGCAACAGTAGGCCTTCGGCGCCAACCATTTTCTTTAGCATTGCCATAGCTGCTAAGTCGCCGTTCGGATCGAGCGGATCGCCGTGCATGCCAAGCCCTGCGTGCTCAACGACATCGAGTGCTACAACCACATCGAACGCGCTGGGTGCGGCGTCCCATTCGGCGAACGTCATACTTCTGAGCGTAGTGGATCGATTGACCACCGGCCGCATTCGTATGGCAGTTACATCGACTGTATCCAACAAGAGCAGACTTTCGTGATAAAGGCCGCGTCCTCCCACGACCGCGACTCGCTTACCGCTCAGAGCCAGTGCGCTTAGGAGTTCGCGCGCCCACTGATCTGTGGCGCCCATGCTCGATCCATGACATCGAATTGTAATTGGATCAAGAGATCCGCTCTGTGCGGACGGCTGTGCCGCGCGAGGATGCACCGCTTGGTAGCGCGCAATGTCATCGTTAGTAAAGATGTCTCGGTAGTCGTCGGGATAGGCAGCGTTTAGATAACCCTCTGTTAGAACCACGCCCCCCCCATCGTAAAAGCGCTCAATAGCTCTGCCGGAATGCGTTCTGGTGCCTTGGGATATGAAGCATGCGTACCGTACTTTCGCGCGAAGAGACTCGAGTTTCGCAAGTGGATTTTGGTTTGTTCATAGATCGCCCAATTCTGGATGGTGTCGGCGAAACCGAGCATGTGTCGATGCGCCGCTATCTGCCTCCCCCACGCGGCCGTCTCTCGCTCAACGGCATGGATCGACACCTCCAGGCCCTGAATTTCCTCGGTAAGGTGTTCCTTTTCGCTCTGGAGTCGGTCAGCCAGTCGCGCTGCGTTCTCGAATGAACCATCTTGGACCGTGGTTGTAGCTGCCTTCGTATCGGCGTTCCAAGCGAGCTCACCGTGGCGGATCCAGGCGTCCGTTAGTGCAGGTTCGATCTGTACAAGACGCCCTAGTAGAGCCCGCCTTTCCTCCCCATCCTGTTCATCATCGGTTACTTCGAGAAGGCTCCTCATTGCATCCGTGTCGTCAGGCGACAGTGAAAGCACTGATCGGAATACGTGGACCGCATCATTACGACGACCGATTCGATTCAGAATCTGGCCTTTGGTCAACAACGCTTGTATGTGATCAGGGTGGGTGGCCAAGAGTTGATCGAGCACCTCCAATGATTGGTCGAATTGCTCCAGACCTGCTCTAATATTCGCGATGCCTACCCACACAGAAGGCCGCTTCGGCACATCTCGAGCTAGGGCCTCATATACTGCCAGCGCCTCTCTCCGTCGACCAGCGTGATTGAGTATTTGCCCTAGAGTCTCACGCGCTAGAATGTCCTCGTTGGTCCTTGCTCCGTAGGATAGGAGCATCGATTTGGCATATGAGGTGCGATTCAACGAAAACAGCAGAAGTGCGTATCTGACACGAGCCATAGTGCGGTCGACATGACGTGCGCTCGAAGTGTCTCGCTCGGTATCGAGTACCTGATCGAGACTCCGCACAGCCATTCTCGCCACGACCCTTGCCGCCATTCCAGGGAGTGCGCTCGCAGGGCGTCCGCGCAATTTATCTCGCAATAGGGTCATGTCCGGTCCTTTGTCGTCTATTCCATTGCCTACGGTCCGGCACGAAGCCGCCGGTGGCGGGCGTGGTTGCTACTCGATCAGAACCTGCAGCCTGCGGAGCGGAATATTGAACGCTTCCCAGGACTGACGTACACATGGTGGCGGAACCTACGATAGGTTTCAGTAGGCGCTCTACCAGATACACCTTGTTTTGTCCTGACAGAGTTGCACCGCCCAGTACGCGCGCATTATTGACCTCCAGCCCACTAGTGCTGCGAGTAATACGCAAGGTTGCTCCGTCAGCGGCAGAGAGATCGACACTATCCAGCGAGCCCAGGCATGCTTCCAGCGATAGGGCCTGCACCGGCGCGCAGATGGGGACGAAGTGGCGACGCATCAGGCGGGCTAGATCGCGCTCTCCGCCAACGTCGAACAGCGGCTCGATCTGCGCTCGCGGGTAGTCGTCAAAAGCTCTGTTGACCGGCAAAAACACCAGCGCGCCGCCGCGTCCGCGAGCGACGTGAGGCATGACGCCTACCTGCACTGCGGTCGCGATCATCGCGGCTGCCAACGTGCAAGTGAGCTCGCGCGCCGTGTGGAACAGGCGCCGTCCCTCGCGCGCCGCTGCGGCGCGCCGCAAGAATACGTCAGCACCGCGCTCACGTGCACGCCACGTCTGCTCCGTCGCGCTGCTGAAATGCCAGCGAAGCTTAGTCCCGGCGATGATATCGTTGATCCAACTGTCATACTCTAGCCACCATTCGCCAATCACGCCTGGATCGGCGGCACGCGGCCAACGATACCACTCGAGCTCTTTCGAGATTGGCGCGAGGCTCACCGCAAATAGATCGTCCGAGTCGGCGATGACGTGAATGAGCCGGGGGTCGAGATTGGTGGCAAGCAACTTCACCCCATTGAGCCCCATTGTGGAAGGATTGAAGATAAACATCTCGCGGGCAAGTATGCGGCACAGCAGACCTTCGTTCGGCACCGCCCACAGCATCATCTCAGGGTGTATTGGAAAATGGTCGCTTCCGCGAAGGTACGCCGCCATAAGCGGATGCAGCGTATGCAGGCAAATCTCCACCAGTTGACTGCCGGTCACCGAGATCGTGTTGCTGTCGGGCTGGCGGTAACCCTTGAGCGCGCTCGCAAAGCTTTCGCTTTCTGCGCGCAAATACGTCATGAAAATTGCCTTTTTCCCTGCGTCCAACAGGCGACCGATGTGGGCAAATGAACCGTTCGACCAGGCGACATCTGGCGGCATGAGCAATACATAAGAATCATCGCGAATTGCTTGCTCGGTGGCTTCGTCCCATACCGCGTGATGGGCAGCGATGGGATCTACAAGTGCCTCGGCTCCGATGAGTCGAAACTCCAACTTCATGTAGTATAAGAGCGCCTGTATCGACGGTTCGCTGCGTATTCGCTCGAGATCCATCTCGGCGGTGTAGATGTAATAAGTAATCTCGCAATGAACACTGAGGGCAGGAAAGTTTCCTTCTGCGAGCAACGTCGGCAGATTGACTTCAAGATATTTGGAGATGTGCCAGTCGCCCCACATCG
>JBDTMS010000042.1:0-12460 GCA_039934195.1 Betaproteobacteria bacterium | reverse complement strand
TGCTTGGCTCCGGCACGGGCTGCTGCGGAATCTGGTTCTGCGCGTCGACGGTGAGTTCCGTCAGCACGAAGTTACCATTTTCCGGACGCAACCCCGGTCCGTTCTGGGGAAGCGAGGGGTCTTCCATTGCTTCTAGACGAAAGCCGGTAATGTTGGCGAGCGTTGTAAAGGCCGAGATCGTATAGACCGAAGTAACCGGATTGGGACCGCTCGCGAGCAAAGAACTATCGCCCAGCACACTCAAGGTCAACCCATTAGTTGCCGACGCAGCCGTCGGCGTCAATACTGTCCAATTCGCTGTGACGTCGCCACCCGATATCAGTCCATCAGCGAATTCCGATCGAGCATCCGTCGTTGCAGAGAGACGGAATCGGCCGAGGTTATGAAACCCGTTGCCCAAACCCTGGTAGAGGTTATGCAGTTGGTACAAGTTGAATGTGAGCGTAGTACCGCTACCCGTACCGATATCGGTGGCGGATTCGAACACGGCAGTCTGCGGCGATGTTACGAGGCCGGCGGCATCTTGCGCGATCGCCCAGCCGAATGGACTGTCCGAAACGCCGTCGATGGCTTCGCTCACGGTGAATCCCGCAGCGTTCGTTTGGGAAAGAGTGGCAGTCGCGTTTTGCAGCGTCACTACGTCTGCGCTCGCTTGGCCCTGAAACAACATCAACGCGCCGACGATGATGCCGGCCCTACGTAAACTCATACTGCGCATTGCTCTGCTCCTTTGGTAAACCGCGAGTCTAGAGCCTCGGCGCCGGGTTTCCGAAAAAATGTGAATACGGGTTGACGCCGCAATTCTTCATGCCCCGCTGAGGGCTCTATCCCATGTGCGGATTGATTGAAATTGCAGCACCCGACTCTATTTCGCGTGCCTTCGCGGCACCTCATCAGAGGGTCTTAGATGGATGCAGTCGTGTTCGACCTTGGCGGTGTTCTCATCGATTGGGATCCACGTTATCTGTACAAAACGTTGTTCAACGGCGACGAACCCGCGATGGAAAGATTTCTTCAAACGGTTTGTCCGGCGGATTGGAATCGCCAGATGGATGCCGGCAAACCGTTCGCCGAGGCAGTGGCGGAACGCCAAGCGTTGTTTCCCGAACATGCGCATCTCATCGCGCGTTGGCACAGCGACTGGGAAGTGATGCTGAAAGACGCTATTCCTCAGACGCTGCAGATCCTGAGCGAGTTGCGCGAGCGAAACGTGCGGCTGTACGCTCTGACGAACTGGTCAGCGGAGACCTTCCCGCTGGCGCGCGCTAGATTTCCTTTCCTCGAATGGTTCGAACACATCGTCGTATCGGGCGAGGTCAAGCTCGCTAAACCGGACCCGCGCATATTCGAGCTGACGCTTACGCGTTGCCAACTTAACCCGCACGCCACAGTCTATATCGATGATCTCGCGCATAACGTCGACGCCGCCCGTGCGCTCGGAATGACGGCCCTGCATTTCAGGCAACCGGGTCAGCTGCGCGCAGATCTGCAACGGCTGGGGTTGCTGTAGCGCGCACGGCCGCCCGAGCGGGCTCGGGTAAGATTGGTGTTTGATTCCGATTATTCGAAAGGCATGCAGATGAAATGGACGAGAAGAGGGTTCCTGCGTTCGAGCAGCGTTATTGCGCTGTTGTCGCTGATGGCTCGCGCCGGCCTGCTGCCCTCGTACGCTCTCGCAGATATCTCGAACCGGGCGGGGTTCGATGCGAAGAGCCTGGACGAGCTGTTAAAGACACTCGGCGCCGGCAAGCCGGAGCAAAGCGATCAAGTTATTTTGACTGGGCCTGAAATTGCGGAGAACGGCGCGGTCGTGTCGCTCGAGATCAGCAGCAAACTTGCTAACACCGAGTCGATCGCAATACTGATCGAGAAGAATCCCAATACCCTGGCGGCAAGCTTCTTCGTTGCGCCGGGCACCGTCCCTGATATTCAGACGCGGGTGAAAATGGCGGAGACGTGCGATGTTTACGCGCTGGTCAAGGCAAACGGAAAATTCTATTACGCGGTGAAGGAAATTAAAGTCACGATCGGCGGTTGTGGCGGCTAGAGGCGAGCGAGGACTATTCGATGGCAATCTCCACCAATCCCATGCGGATCAGGACCAAGCTCGACGGCGACGTCTGCAAGGTCCGCGTGCTCATGAGTCACCCGATGGAAACCGGCTTGCGCAAAGACCCGCAAGGCGAGCTCATACCGGCATACTTTATTCAACTCGTCACAGTGAGCTATCGCGATCGCGTGGTGTTGACCGCACAATGGGGACCTGCGGTATCGCGCAATCCCTATCTGTCGTTCAAGTTCCAGAGCGCGGCGAAAGGCGAAACGGTAACGATCGATTGGCTAGACAACAAGGGCGACACTCGCAGCGCCAGAGCCGTCATTGAATAAGCGGATCATCACTTCAGCGAGGCATTGGCGCATGACCGGTCCTCGAACGCGATCGCTCGCCGCACTGCTACCGGCGTTTGCGTTTGCGCTCTGCGCAACCGTGTTCGCAGAAGACAACCGCGCTCTCGAGGACATGCAGAAGTTTCGCGACATTCTGCGCGAGGACAATCCCGCGGAATTATCCGAAGCGCGTGGCGAACAGCTGTGGGCAGCCTTGCGCGGGCCGAATAACGTATCGCTGCAGCAGTGCGATCTCGGACAAGGGCCGGGCGAGCTCAAGGGTGCGTATGCAAAGTTGCCGAAGTACTTCGCGGATAGCAAGCGCGTAGAAGACGTCGAATCGCGCCTGGTCACGTGCATGCAACAACTGCAGGGTATGAGCCGAGCGCAGGCGATCGAGGGCTGGTACAAACCGAGCTCGGATCTGGAATCGCTGGTCACTTACGTCGCCGCGAAATCCAAGGGGATGAAAATCGACGTACCGGCTGCGCATCCGCAAGAAGCGGAAATGTACGCGGTTGGCCAGGCATTGTTTTTTCGCCGCTCCGGCCCGCTCGACTTTTCCTGCGCTACGTGTCACTCGGAGGAAGGGCGCCGCATACGGTTGCAAGAAGTACCGGACTTTCTCACTTACGCAGGCGCGCGCAGCACGATGACGCAGTGGCCTGCCTATCGCCTATCTCAGGGCACGGTGTGGACGATGGAGCGGCGACTGATCGATTGCATTCGCCAGATGCGCTGGCCCGAGCCTGCGTATCTTTCAACAGCGATCATCGCGCTGCAAGTCTATTTACAGAAGCAAGCCAACGGCGGCGTGATGGATGCGCCCGGCCTCAAACGCTAGGCCATGAACCGCTCAAACGCCACCATGAACCCTGAGCCATGAACCTGCGCGCCGCCACGATTCTACTGTCTGCAACCATGTCTGCTGCCGGCGCTGCGGACATCGAGAGCGAAGTCCTTCGACGCACCGAGCAAATTGTGCGCGAATCGTTCGCCGACGCCACGGCCGAAGAAATCAAAACGCGCTTGTCGCAAGATGAAAATCAAACCGTCTGCAGTCGCTATCAAAATGCACCGCCTGCAGAGTTGTCGCAAACACTGATCGCAGATGCCGGCCAGCACATTCGCTATCCGGAAGACGGCAAACTGCTCGGCGATTGGCGTGCCGGCGAAAAGCTCGCATCGATCGGCACCGGCGGACACATCGGGCGGCTGCAGCCGGATCCACCCGATCGGCCTCGCGGCGGCAACTGCTATGCGTGCCATGTGCTGGCCGTGAAAGAAATCGCAGCTGGCACCGTCGGCCCGAATCTGAACCGTTACGGCACGCAGCGTGGCACCTCGGCGGAAACCGTCAAGTACACCTACGACAAGATCTACAACGCGCAGGCCTTCTACGCTTGCAGCAAAATGCCGCGCTTCGGCTACAACGGCTGGCTGACGCCAAAGCAGATCGCCGACACCGTCGCCTTTCTGCTAGATCCCGAGTCCCCGGTGAACAGGTGAGCGCCGCACTGATCACTGATCACTGTCTTTAATCACCGATCACCGCATTTAAAATGCTCCGCCGCGAATTTCTCCGTTTGCTGGCGCTCGCGAGTGCAGCCGGCTTGCCGCTCGATGGTCGTAGCGCAGCACGTAGCGATCCCACTGCGCTCTACGATTTCCCACGCTTCGGCAATGTCGGCCTGCTTCACTTTACCGACTGCCATGCGCAATTGCTGCCCGTCTACTATCGCGAGCCGGGGGTGAACATCGGCGTGGGAACTGCTGCCGGGCGGCCGCCGCACGTGGTCGGCGAGGCATTGCTGCGCCGGTTCGGCATCGCGTGCGATACACCGCAAGCGCATGCGCTGACGTGTCTTGATTTCGTACACGCAGCACAGACCTTCGGCAAGCTGGGTGGCTTCGCGCATCTGGCAACCCTCGTGTACAAGCTCCGCGCGGAGCGGCCCGGCGCTTTGCTGCTCGATGGCGGCGATACCTGGCAGGGCTCGGCAACCGCGTTATGGACACGCGGTCAAGACATGATCGATGCAGCGCTCGCGCTCGGTGTCGACGTGATGACGGGCCACTGGGAATTCACCTACGGCGCGCAACGTGTGACCGAGGTTCTGGAGAAAGACTTCAAAGGCCGCATCGACTTCATCGCGCAGAATGTGCGCACGACCGATTTCGGCGATCCGGTATTCCAACCGTATGTCATGCGTGAAGTCAACGGCGTACCGGTGGCGATTATCGGCCAGGCGTTTCCGTATACCCCGATCGCGCATCCGCGCCACTTCGTTCCCGAATGGACCTTCGGCATTCAAGAAGACGATCTGCAAAAGGTCATTCAAGCCGCCCGTGCTGCGGGGGCACAGGTCGTAGTACTACTGTCGCACAACGGCATGGACGTCGATCTCAAGCTTGCGAGCCGTGTGACCGGTCTCGACGCGATCCTCGGTGGACACACACATGACGGCGTACCAGCTGGGATCGAAGTGAGCAACGCGAGCGGCCGGACGCTGGTTACCAACGCTGGATCCAACGGCAAGTTTCTCGGCGTGCTCGATCTCGCTGTCAAGGCCGGCAGAGTGAATGATTATCGCTATCGGCTGCTGCCGGTATTCGCCGACTTTCTGCCTGCCGATCGCGCGATGAGCGAGCTGATTGCGAACGCACGTGCGCCGTACGCCGCAAAGCTCGCCGAACCGCTCGCCGTAACCGAAGGCTTGCTCTATCGGCGCGGCAATTTCAACGGCACTTTCGATCAGCTCATCGTCGATGCATTGCTGGAAACGCAAGACGCGCAGATCGCGTTCTCACCGGGGTTTCGCTGGGGCACGACGTTGCTTCCCGGCGATACGATCACGCGCGAGGATCTGATGGATCAGACGGCAATCACCTATCCGTCCGTTACACGTGCAGCGCTGACCGGCGAGCGAATCAAAACGATTCTGGAGGACGTTTGCGACAACCTGTTCAACCCTGACCCGTACTATCAGCAAGGCGGCGACATGGTCCGCGTCGGTGGGTTGACTTATGCGTGCGCGCCGCGCGAGGCGATGGGTCGGCGCATCAGCGATATGCGGCTCGATGGAGTGACGCTGCAGCCCGCGAAAACGTACACCGTCGCGGGCTGGGCGCCGGTCGCGCAGGATGCTGCAGGAGCGGCGATCTGGGATGTCGTCGGCGCGTGGCTGACCGACAAAAAAACCGTGCCTGCACGCGTCCAAAATCGGCCGAAGCTGATCGGCGTCAACGGAGATCCCGGTCTTGTTGGCGTTTGCTGAGCTTGTGCGAGGTGCAAATTTGCCGCCGCGATTTAACGGATCACAATTGCTCCGGAGTGCGGTAAAACCAATAGCATCGGAGTAGTATGGCCTGGCAGTCATGATAGGAGTGAGACGCAAATGGCTATCTCTCCAGCTTCATTTTTCGCACCGACGATGTCTATCATCCCGCCGGTGACCCTGCCGCAATTGTCCGCCAGCAATCCGGCTTTGAACGCGCTTCGAGGGACGCGAGCAAACGCGGCGCCAGCACTCGCGAGCTTGCAGGCGCTGGCGCCTCAGCGCGAATTCGTTGCTGCGCTGGAACAATTGTTGTTCACCAATTCAGCTACCGGTTTGCAGCCGGTGAGCAGCGACACGCTTGGGCCCGCAATCGAATCGCTGCTGGCAAGCGCGCTCGGCCTGAGCGCCCCGATTCCGACGGAGGCGCGGGGCATACCGTTCGATGCTTCCAATCCCTTACCGGTGGCGATTACCGCTCAGATATTGTCGCTCTTCGGCTCGATACAGTTGCTCGGAACGGATACGAATCCAACACCTACGATCGGCTCGCTACTCGATCTCGCGGCGTGACCGCGAGATAGATCGTCGTCGCAACGCGCTAGCTTACAGCTGCGCGGCCTTGAAAGTGTCGCAGCTGCCCATCTTGCCGGATTCGAATCCGCGCTTGAACCAGCGCACCCGCTGTTCGCCGCTGCCATGGGTAAACGACTCCGGCGAAACGTAGCCGCGTGAGCGCATCTGCATGCGGTCATCGCCGATCTGACTCGCAGCGTTCAATCCTTCCTCGACATCGCCTGACTCGAGAATATGGCGCGAAGTATCGGCGTGGTTCGCCCAAACGCCCGCAAGGCAGTCCGCCTGCAGCTCCACACGCACGGACAAGGCCTTGGCCTGTTCCGGTGAGCCGCGCTGTTGCGCCGCCTGTACTTGTTCTGAGATCCCCAGCAGGTTCTGCACGTGGTGACCGACTTCGTGCGCGATCACATACGCTTCCGCGAAATCCCCCGGCGCCTTGAACCTGTCACGCAGATCCTTATAAAAGGCCAAGTCGATGTAGACCTTCTGATCGGCACCGCAGTAGAACGGCCCGACTGCCGCTTGCGCATAGCCGCACGCCGATTGCACCGCGCCGGTAAACAACACCAGCTTCGGATCGACGTAAGTCTTGCCGTTAGCGTGAAAGATCTCTTGCCACGTATCTTCCGTGTCGGCCAGAACCTTCGACACGAAATCTTTCAGCGGATCGTTCTGCGCCGCCCCTTGCGACGGCCCGCTCGATTGCGGAACCGATTGACTGGTCGGCGCCTGCTGCAGCAGCTCGCGCGGATCGATGCCGAAGATCAGCGCGAGCACCACGATCACGATCGTGCCGATGCCGCCGCCGGCCAGGCCGATGCCGCCCATCGGCATGCCGCGTCGATCTTCTACGTTTTCACTCTGCCTTTCGTTGCCCCATTTCATTTTTGTTTTCTCGCATCGCCTGCCGGTTGCTCGATTCGGGAACGCATTCCCCCCTCACCTAGGTGTTTCGATGGTCATGCCACGCGCACCGCTTGCCAAAGTCATATGCGCGGCGCGTCCAGGTTCACAGATTAGACGATGCTGCGCCGCGCGCCTTCTCGTAGAACCAGTAAACCGATCAATGTGCCGAAGCAGCCCATCAGCGCAAGATACCCCATCGACAATAAGAGCTTCACCAACCGTATTTCGTTCTCGGGAAATACGGCCTCTACCTGCGCTGGGTTAAATGTGAGCTCTTCGGCGATGCACCTGGACAGGCTTTTCTTGTGTTCCAGGCACACGGAATCGGGCTGTTGATGGAGCCCGATGGCATAGGCGGCCTGCCCCTTGCCGCCATCGAACGGTACTTGCACAACGAAAAACAAGTAAGCGGCGAGCACGCTGAATAGCAGCACGCCGGTCAGCAAGGTCGTGCGCACGAACCATCGGTGCAGGACGGCGCGGGCGATGCGGTCTCCCGCGTAGAACTGCACCGCGATGGCCGGCAGTGCCATCAGCAGTGCAGCGAACGGAATAATCGTGTCGGCCAGATTTACCGGGTAGAGCGCCAGCAGCGAAGAGAAGCCGGGGATGCGCAATTTTCCCAGTAGGGGCGCTAATCCGACCGCCAGGCTGACGCCGAACGCAATGACATAGCGGACGTATTTTTGCGCCGCCGGCGGCAGGTCGGCTGTCGGCGATTTTGCTGGAGTCTCGGCCATTGAACGACGGTGATCGGTGATTAGTGATCGGTGATCGGTGTCTAAGGGCGATAACAACACCTGCAAACCCGCGCTACTTCATCGGCATTTGGGTGCAGCGGCTGTCGTCGGTTTCGTTTTTCTTTGCGAGTTTGCACAGGATAGCGAGGCCGCCTTGATTCACCAGGTCGACATCGAGTGCAGCGGTTTTATAGCCGGGCTGATCGACGGTAATCTTGTAGAGGCCGCGCCAGACATTTTTGAGCTGCGAAGTCGTGGCGAGCTTCATCCGGTTGCCGCTGTTGCTGCCGGCCTGCATCATGAGCTGAGCGCCGCTCGGCTCGGACTCGACCGTGACGTCTACGGCGAGGCGCGCCGAGGCGAGCAGACTCTCGACGAAGTTGCGCAGATCGCTGAACGATGAGTCCGCGAGCTCGGTGCGCACACCTTCGACGCGCTTGGTCCGCCCGCGAAAGACGCTGGGTTGCGTGATCATCATGGTCGGCGGCATGCGTCCGACGTTATCGAGCTGCTGATCGACATAGCTCTGCAGCGCGGCAAGTCGGGCATCACCGGCGGCGCCGTGCAGATCGCTCTTCACTCGCTCCAGCGTCTTGCGCACGTCGCCGGGCACGTAGCACTCGATCCCCTGCCAGTGCAGCCGAGTCCATTTGCTGCGCGATGCTTCCCCCGCCTCGAGTAGGGCGCGCAAGCGCGATTGAATTTCAGCGGTGAGCTCGTCAACCTCGTCCGGATTCGCAACGCTGACGATTGTTTCTGCGCGAATGGCGCGCGTGCTGCCCGTGCTGAAGAGAAGAATCGTCGCCAGCAACGCTACATCGATGGGACTGCGTGAGAATGCATACGCGCATGCGTTCATCGCTCACCGCCTGTAGTAAACGCGCCTCCAGTGCCGGGCGCAAGATCGATTGACCGCTGCGACTGTAAGCGCCGTGCGGCTCGAATGTCAACGCGCCGCCAGGATACTGACCCGGCGGTGACTAGTGCCCTGAGTCAGAAATTCGCTGCCGAAAAACCGACCGTGGGGTGCGAACAATGTCTATGTCGTCGCGTGCCGGAGATCTCGAGGTTTATCCACTGAATTTCTGACTCAGGGGACTAGCCTTTTTCGAGCGCGCGCGCGAGAAATTCCAACCGATCCTGTCCCCAGAACAGCTCATCGTTCAATACGTAAGTCGGTGCGCCGAACACCTGGCGCTCGATCGCTTCTTGCGTGTTCGCATCGAATACCGCTTTCGCCTGATCGCGCTCGGCTACGAGCGCGGCTGTGTCAAGTCCCTGGGCGTGCGCGATCTGATCGAGCGTTGCGCGGTCGGCGATGTTGCGCTCCTCCGCCCAGCACGCGCGCAGCACCGCGTACATCAAGCTCATCGCAGCAGCGGTTCCGAAGCGGCGATCGGCGCTGATAATCAGCATTGCCGCATCGTCCGCGGGCGCCGGGAAATGCTTCGGCTCGAGATTGAGCGGCACATTCACGTGATCGCGAAAGCGCGCAAGCTCGACGAAGCGATACGCTTGGCGTTGCGGCGCGCGCTGCTTGACCGGCACGCCGCCGGACACGGCAAAGATGCGTCCGAAGTCCACCGGCTTGACGTTGACCTGCACGCCGTGGCGCGTGGCGATGTCGGCAAAGCGTTGATGTCCGAGGTAAGTCCAGGGCGACACCGGCGAGAAATAATAGTCGATGATTTTCCGCATTTGGTCTCGTTCGTTGCGGGCATACCGCTGTTGTTGTATTCGCTTGTTACTGTTCGTTGTCGCTGTTCGATCGCCAACTGCCGATCAAGTTGCCTAGCGTCGCGCGGCCCGGCTTTGCACGTCGATCCCCAGGATACGTCCCTTTTCCGCCTCCGGCAGGTACCAGTCGTACAAGTCGATACGCTTGTGCACGTCTCGCCCGACAATCTCAACCACCATCAGGGTGTGATCGTCGCACTTACCTTCCGCTGCCTTCTCCGGTGCATTCAAGACGCACACGCTGAACGCGCTGTACGCGCCGCGCAGCGCCGGCTGCCCGGGCTCGTCTTCGACGCCCGGACCATGCGGAATGGCGAACACGATGTAGCGTCCTTCCGGTAACTCGAGCCGATAGCCACGCTGGGCTGCTTTGGTTTCGGTGGAATACTGGCGCCCGCTGGTTTGCTCGACGGCGACGACGGTGAGTGCCGGAATGCTATCGCCGGGGAATGCGACGCCACCGGTGATGTTGCCGGCAAATGTAGTTGCGCTCAGTAGTGACACGGCGAGGCCGACTGCAAAGCGGTTGAATGATCGAGATGGAATCACGTCAGCTCCCAAGGTTGGATTGCAACAATAACCGCGCGCCAAGCCACCGACATCTGCACGTTCTGATCAAACGCACAGCGCGGCGGCAAGCCGCGAGGACTCGCTTACGCCAACCGCAGCCCTCGTCGCCTTGCGGCGCCAATTGCTCCGTTGGCAGTGTACAGAAAAAGCCTTGCCGCCCGCGCACGTGCTGCGCGGCACTAAGCAGTGGCAATGGGCTTCTGGTATAGTCCGCGCCCTTTCCAGAGCCGCCGGTCGAGTCGCGGCTTTTTTTCGCACATGTCCGTCGCTCTCCCGCCTCAGTCATCCCAGTTCGTCGCGCTGCCGCTGCCGGCTCTGAAACTGGACGCCGCAGGCGAGCGCAAGATCGACTACCGCGTCGTCCTGGCACTGGCCGCGCCGCTGTTTCTGAATTCCGGCATCCAGTCCGTTCTCAACCTCACGGACACCTGGTTCCTCGGACACATTTCAACCAATGCAACTGCAGCAGTCGGCTCGGTGTACTGGTTTCTCATCGTGTTCATTCTGCTGTTCGGCGGCGTCGGCATGGCGGTCCAGACCTTGGTCGCACAGTCGTACGGTGCCGGCGATCGTTTGCGCGCGGCGCGCTCCACCTGGGCGGGCATGTGGAGCGCGCTACTAGTAGCGCCGCTGTTTCTGATAGTCGCCGTCTCCGGTCGTTATCTGATGGCACCGTTTCACCTCGCGCCGGACATGCAAGCACTCGCGCTCGAGTTTTGGTTCCCGCGCATGCTGGGTGCCGTCGGCGGCGTAGCGCTGTGGGCGGTAACCAGCTTCTTCAACGGTATCGGCCGCACGCGCGTTACGTTACTGATCATGACGGCCGTTGCCATCGTCAACGGCGTTCTCAACCAATTCTTTATATTCAACCTCGGACTCGGCGTTGCCGGCTCGGCATGGGCGACCGGCGTTGCGCAGCTGGTCGGATTCGCGATGGGGCTCGCGCTGTTTTTGAGCCGCGACAATTGTCGCGATTTTCAGGCGCACCTGTGCTGGCGTCCCGATCGCGCAGACGTTCGCCGCGTGATCGCGCTGGGGCTGCCGATGGGGCTGTTTCCCGCCGTGGACTTGATCGGTCTCGCGCTGTTCCAGGCTATGCAGGCGGGCACCGGCGCGATCGGCGGCGCCGCCACGCAGATCGTAATGATGATGACATCGATCGCCTACATGCCGGCGATCGGCATCGCGAGCGCGGGCACGACACTGGTCGGGCAGTCGATCGGCGCCGGCGATCGCGCGTGGGCAATGCGCGTGGGCAATGCAGCGATCGCTGTAACCGTGATCTACATGGGACTGGTCAGCGTCGTGCTCGCCCTTGCCGGACCGTGGGTGCTGCCCGTGTTCATGGCGGCAACCGATCCGACCGCGGCAAGCGTGATCAAGCTCGGCCATACGTTGCTATGGATCGCAGCTGCTTATCAAATCTTCGACGGTTTCAATCTAGGCTCGGGTTTCTGTCTGCGCGGCGCCGGCGACGTTCGCATACCGACCGTGATCGTGCTGGTGTTGTCCTGGTTCGCCTTCGTTCCGCTGACGCACATGCTGACATTCGCGCCCGGCGCCGGCTGGGTTCATTTCCTGCCGCAGTTCGGCTATGGCGTGGTGGGCGGTTGGGCCGCGCTACTTTTGTACACGCTGGCAGTAGCGGTGGCGATGTTCCTGCGCTGGCGCTCCGGCGCGTGGCAACGGATATCGCTCGCCTGACCGCAGAGGCCCGCGGGCACAATGCACATGACATCACGGCAGCAACAACTACTCCGCGAATCGCGTCGAAGTGACAGCCGGCGATTTAAATGATGCAATACGTCCCATGACCCGCTTTCGCCGTACTGTTGTCCACGTCATCGCGTCGTTCGCAATCGCTGCGGTGCTGCTGTCCCCGCTGTTCGCCGCGGAAGGAATCAAGCGTGCGGTGGTGTTGGTGGCCAAACCCGAGCTGCAGGATCCGAACTTCGCGCACAGCGTAATACTGGTTGTGTTCGATCGCATCGAGGGGCCGGTCGGCATCATCTTGAATCGGCCGACCCCGGTCAAATTGAAAGACGTTTTCCCGGATAGCGCGAAGTTCAAGAATCGCACCGATGCTTTGTTCTTCGGCGGTCCGGTACAACCGCGCGGATTGCTATTCGTGTTCGAAACTTCCACGCCACAGCCGAATACGTTCAAGGCCGTGGACGATCTTTATCTCAGTGCCGATGGCGCTTTGCTCCATCGTCTTTTGACCGTGACACCAGCGCGTATACAACGATTTTTCATGGGCTA
>JBDTMS010000041.1:0-12581 GCA_039934195.1 Betaproteobacteria bacterium | reverse complement strand
CACATTGCCGCCGGAGAGGCTGCGCATCGGCGCGTCCGGGCCCGCAGTTTTGATTTTGTATTCGGCGATCAGCCGCTCGCCTTGCGCGCGAACGGCGCCACGCCGCAGCAGAATGCCGAGCGCGAGCGGCGCACGATCGAAGTTTCGCAGCGCGAGGTTGTCGGCCACCGAACGCTCCGCGACGCATGCGTTGCGCAATGGCTCCTCCGGCAAGCTGAACACGCGATGCTGGCGCATCTGCGCGCGTGTCGCGCGATATCGTTCGCCCTCCACGAGCACCTCGCCCGCAATTACACGACGTTGGCCGACTAGCGCCTCGACCAATTCTCGCTGACCATTTCCCGACACGCCCGCGATACCGAAAATCTCGCCGCTTCGCACTTCGAAGCCGACGCCTTGCACGGCGCCAAGGCCTGCGTCGTCGTTGACGTCGAGCGCCCGCACGGCCAGCCGCACGTGGCGCTCACCGGCAGGCGCTGCTTCCCGCATGTGCACTGTCGCCGTCTCGCGCGTGCCGATCATCGTCTCCGCCATTGCCGCGGGGCTGAGATCAGTAACCGCACCCGACCCCGCGAATTTGCCGCGCCTGAGCACGGTTACGCGATCGGCATAGGCCATCACTTCACGGAATTTGTGCGTGATCATGAGCACGGTGATTTCGTTGCGTCCGGTGAGCTGCTTGAGCAGGCCGAGCACTTCGTCCGCTTCCTGCGGGGTGAGCACGGACGTCGGCTCGTCGAGGATCATGAAGCGGCGATTGAGATAGAGCTGCTTGAGAATCTCGACCTTCTGCTTCTCGCCTGCGGCGAGTCGCGACACGGGCGTATCGAGCGATACGCGAAACGGCACGCCGTGCATGAAAGCGTCCAGCCGCTCGCGCTCTTTGCGCCAGTTGACCACCGCGGGAACGTCGTCGCGCGACATGACGAGGTTCTCGGCAACCGTCATGCTCGGCACCAGCGTGAAGTGCTGATACACCATACCGATACCGAGTTGATGGGCATCCTGCGGCGAGCGAATGTCGCGCTCGCGCCCATCGACCGTGATCTCACCGGTATCCGCACGGTAGTAGCCGACGATGCATTTCACCAATGTACTCTTGCCCGCGCCGTTCTCACCGAGCAGCGCGTGGAACGATCCCGCGGGCACGCTAAGCGACACGTCTTCGAGCGCCGCCAAGGCGCCGAAGCGCTTGCTCATGTTGAGGCACTCGAGACTGAGCGCGGCCGACGGTGCGCTAGATCGAGGCGGGATTCTCATGCGCTAATCGTGTCGGAGACGTGCGAGAGAACAGCAGGGAATGCGTAAGGGCGCGCCTGTTCGGCAGTGGGTTCACGCGTCCCCTCATTCGCTGCTTCTCCATTTCTGCTCTAGATATTCACCGCACGAATCACCTTCCCCGAATCGGCCACCGCGCCGAACACGCCGCCCTGCATCTTCACCATCTTGATCGCAGCGAGATGGTTGCCGTGGTCGGTAGCGCCCGTGCAGTCTTCCAGCAGCAGGCATTCGATGCCGCGGTCATTCGCTTCTCGCATCGTCGTGTGTACGCACACGTCGGTAGTGATGCCGGTGAGAATCAGATTTGCGATGCCGCGCATGCGCAAGATCAGCTCGAGGTCCGTTGCGCAGAAAGAGCCTTTGCCGGGCTTGTCGATGACGAGTTCACCGGGGAGTGGCGCAAGCTCGGGAATGATGTCCCAGCCCGGCTCGCCCCGCACCAGAATGCGACCGCACGGGCCGGCATCGCCGATGCCGGCGCCGATGCGCCGCGAGCGCCAGCGCTTGTTGTCCGGGAGATCGGACAGATCGGCGCGATGTCCCTCGCGCGTATGAATGATATGAAAGCCGTGGCTGCGCATGACCGCCATCACCGCTTGAATCGGTTCGATCGGCGCGCGCGTGAGCGAGAGGTCGTAGCCCATGGTGTCGACGTAGCCGCCCTTGCCGCAGAAATCGGTCTGCATGTCGATCACCATCAGCGCGGTGTTCTGCGGACGCAGATCGCCGTTGTACGGCCACGGGTACGGATCGGCGGCGACGAAGCGGCCGGTAACGTTGCTGTCGTCAGGCATATTTGCGCAAGTCCTTCGCTTGTTCTTCTGTCGCCTGTTCTTGATACTCGCGCGTGGGCGGCGCAAATCCGCACGGCGTGCCATCGACGACGGTGACCTCACTCTCCCACGGCAGACAATAGCGTCCGGCCACCATGTCGCGCATGAACGTATAGGGGCAGTCGCGTGCGCCGCCCTTCACCGCCACATAACCGCGATGGCCGAACTGATAGATGTTGTTTTCCACGCCCCACTCGCGGCGCGCCTCACGAACCAGATCGGGCCGCAGCTCGCACGTGACGATCTCATCGGCGCGATGGCTGCCTTCGACCAGAAGCGTGCCGTCGAAGTTGACGAACATGCCCTCGCCCATCGAATCGAACGTGCCGTCCGACCCGCACATGCACACGCTCGCCGTGTACATGAGGTTGCAGAAAGCATTTGCCTGATTGGTGATGCGCCAGCTGTGACGGATCGGTGCGGTATAGCCGGCGGTGCGGATCATGATCTCCGCGCCCTTGTACGCGGCTTCACGCGCCATTTCGGGAAACATGCCGTCGTGACAGATGATGAGCGCGAGCTTCGAGCCGTTGGGACCGTCGCACACGGGAATGCCGAGATCGCCGGGCTCCCAGGGCTCGACCGGAACCCACGGATGCAGCTTGCGATAGTAGAGCCGCACCTCGCCGCAATCGTCGATGATGAGACCGCTGTTGTACGGATTGCCGGCCGGATTGTTCTCCATGATGGAGAAGCAACCCCAGATGCGATTGTCGATACAGGCGCGCTTGAATGCAGCGACCTCGGGCCCATCGAGACGGCACATGATCTGCGGGCTGGTATCCATCGACAGCCCATGCAGTGCATATTCGGGAAACACCACCAGGTCCAAGGTCGGCAGGTTGCGCCGAGCCTTCGCGACCATCGCGCAGATTTTCTGGGTCTGCGCTTCGAGATCGGCCGGCGTCTCCACTACCGGAAGCTGGAGTTGCACCAGTCCCAGCACGACGCCGTTCGGGGATTTATTGAGGCCGCCTAGTCCGCTCATCGTTTGGCTCCTTCGCTCGTTGGCACTTCACTGTTCACCAGACCGCTAGTGTGCTGTCCCATTAATATCTTGTCGAATTCCGGCGCTCAGATAGGGATGAACCGGAGGCTGCGCATCAACACCAATAGCGGTTGGAAAAGCTGCGAAATCGGCGCCAGGCAAGGCGCGAACCGGAACGAGGTTGCACACCTCGTGAGGATTCGCAACACAGGATGACGTCGATTCTCGCCAGGTTTTCGGCAAGTTATTAGTGGGACAGCACGCTAGCGCGTCACGCTCAATTCTCCCGGCGCTCCCGCCAGGTTGCGCCGAGTCGAGCACGTGGCGATCATGATCGCCAAGGTCAGCACATACGGCGCCGCGCTGAACAAATAATACCCGCTGGTGATTCCGACTGACTGCAGCGCCGGCCCGAGCGCACCTGCGCCGCCGAATAGCAGCGCCGCATAAAAGCAATTCAGCGGCTGCCAGCGCGCGAAGATCACCAGCGCGACCGCCATCAGCCCCTGCCCGCTCGACAAGCCTTCCTTCCAGCTGCCCGGGTAATACAAAGACAAAAACGATCCGCCCGCGCCGGCCGGAAAACCTCGGGAGGCGGTCGCGAGGATGCGCACGCGGCCCTATCACCGGAGTGCATTCGATTCGATCAGCGCTAACTTACAGTGCCACACCGTCTGACTACACTCACAAACAACGACGGCTGAACAGACGCTTGCTGGTTTCCAGTAATGCGCTGGTTCAGATACGTATCGTTGGAGTGCAGTGGTGAGGTGGATGTTGATCCGCGTTGAAATGCCGTTGTTGTCGATGGGTGCCTCCAGCAAATAGTTCTTAGCCTGCTAGTCTTGCTCCTCGCTGGTGTAGAAGCTCAATGCGCATTGCGCCGCAGGTCGGATGTCGGGAAAGCTCACGCGCCGTGCAGCAACACACGTCTGTAGCCCGGAACCCCAGTATCGCCCGCTCTTCCTGAGCGCCTTACATCATTCGCGCAAGCGGCGTCTCGCGGAAGCGTGGGCGCAATCCCGAGTCAGCGAAGATGACGACTTCGCGCGCGCCGCGCACGGCTTGTACTAAAACATTAGCAGTGTTGCGATGATCTGCTCGGTCTATGCCACTGCACTGAAGGCGTGCCTATACCCTTTGTTCAGCATACAAAATCGCCCGAACGCTGCATAACGAACGGTGGTCGCGAGCCACGATAAATCGAAGGTTACCCGCCTGGCTCGATGCACGATGTGCTTGCGGCTTATCGACGCCAAGAGGACAGATGAAATCCAAAGCGGTTTATGTCGCGCTGTCGCTGGGAATTCTCGCGGCCATCGTTGCGGGTTTGACTGTCTATCGGCTGCTCCAATACTTGCCTTGATCCATGCGCCTCACGAGCGGTGCAGGCCGGTTGCCGCTCATCTGGCGCACAAGCTAAATCGAAGACGAGTGTCGAGTCGAGCGACCTTTCAATGCGACCAAATCATGCGGCTCCTGTGAGCCGACTTTGTCATGGCGAGTGCGGCCGCGTTGCCATCGCGCACGGCATTGCGCTCAAAACTATGGGGAAACCACGATGCCTAATGTCATCATCGATTACAAATTCGATAAGCCTTCAGTGGCCAATGCCGACGGATCGTTCACCACCGCATTCACTAACGCGACCGTTGCCCCCGGCCCCGGTACAACGGAATTCGGCAATCTGGCCAATGCACTTAGCATGGACATCGCAGGAACCGGATCGGCCACGCTCGCCGGGCTCAAACCCGACAGCCAGCAGTTCTGCATTCAAATCGTGTTCCAGCTGAAGCAGCCGGTTGCGTCTCGCCAGACGCTCGTAGAATCGGATCTGGTTCCTTTCACCCTGTTCGTCCAACCAGGCGCGAGCCCCACCGATTTCGTGCTCTGCGCCCAGGTGACAACTTCGGTGCAGGGCGCGGATGGTCCGAGCAGTGTCTTCAACCTTGTGCTGAACACCGGGCGTTGGTACACCGCCACCTTGGCCTACGATCTCAATACCGCGACGCTATTCGTCGACGGGCAAATCGTTTCGGTGCACGCGTTTCCCGATGGCAGGCTGCGTTCGGCGGCCGCTGGTAACCTGTACTTCGGTAGCTCCAAGGGCGGGGCCAATCACTTCTCCGGCGAGCTCGCCGCGTTCCGTTGGCATAACGGCATTCCCGAACCGCTCGAGAGCCTTCTCGACGAATATCGCACCCACTCCGAATGGTTTATCACCTACAAGTACGAGGGCACCGGTAATAAAGTTGCGCTCGGCAAGCCGGTCGCGGCCCGCATCTTTGAACCGACGTCAGGCAACCACACGCAGCCATATGAGCGTGGTGCGATTATGTACCACGATAGTGTCGGCGCTGCGTTTGTCATAGACGGTGCGATCTATGCTGCCTATCAGGCCATGGCCAACCGTTCGCAGCTCGGCTATTTGGTGAGTGATGCGGCCAGCACCACACGGGCCGGCGGGCGGAAGAGTGTGTTTAGCCAAGGCGCCATCTATTGGTCGGCGGCGACCGGCGCCATTCCTGTTTGTGCAAACATCTACTTGGCATACGAAGAGATCGGCGAATCGACCGCCGCTGGATTTCCGCTGAAAGCGGCCCAAGCGATCACCGGAGGTCTCGAACAGGAGTTCCAAGGCGCGCGCTTCTACTATCGCTCCGGGGGTCCCAAGGCGCACTCGGTACGCGGCGGGATTCTGGAAAAATTCCTCGCCACCGGCGGGGTGCAACGCTGGGGCTATCCGCTCAACGAAGAAACCCATGTCATGTCGGGCAGCAACGTGATCGGCGAATTGTCCGAGTTCGAGAATGGCTCCATCTATTGGAGCGGGCGCACCGGCGCGTATACGGTACGCGGCGATATTCGTATCAAGTATCGCGATTTGCGCGGTCCGCTCGGGTGGCTCGGATTTCCTACTTCGGACCAGGTCACGATTCCGGGGTACGCCGGGGCCAGCGGCATGAATACCTTCGAGCATGGGAGCATCTTATGGTACGGCACCCAGGCCAGCACTATCGCCGCCGGTCCATTCAAAATGTACCTGGGCCGCATTAATTCGAAGGAAAGCGAAGGCTTCTTGATGGGGCAAAACGACCTGTACTGCTATGTGAAGCTGCAGGATGGAGCGCACCCGGTATATGATCATCGCCACCCGGGCAGCGGCGACTGGGGCGGCAATATCAAAGACGTAAACCTCACCATTCCGGCCACCGTCACGCCGAACGATCCGAACAAGACAGTGACTTTTTCAGTCGACGTATGGGACTCGGACCCTGGCAACGACGACCACCTCGGAACGTACACCAAGGTGCTGAACGCCGCTAACGCCTGGGGGTTGCGTGAAAACACCGGCGTGTTTAACTCGGGCGCGTTCTCCAAGATCAACTCGATCACCTGCTCGGTCAAGCCCGATGTCGATCCACGTTCTCTTACCGAATCCGAGAAGTTCTGGGGTGTGCACAATCAATCCACCCCGACGATCTCCTATCAACAGTACGCCAGCGCGTTTCGCGATGTCGATAGCGACACCGAATGGTGGGACGTCACCGATTGGCTGGACAAAGCGTTCTACGAGTTGGTCGTCGACAGCCTCGCAGGCGGGGGCAACTGTTTTGGCATGTCGCTCGAGGCGATCAATGCGCGCAAGGGAACCAGCGAGTTCGGCCTGCCGATCAACCGATTCACAGACTGGGAGACAGTGCGCAATGAGTTCAATATCAAGCATTGCTACCAAGTGGGGGCAGGGCCGATCTGGTGGTTCCTGGATCAGTTCGTCAGCGGCAACACGCATGACCCCAAGGACGTCTTCACGCGCACGCGCAGTGAGTTCGAACGCGGCAATCATCCAGTGCTGTGCATTTCGCAGAACTACAATTTCAGCGGCGCGCCGCATTGCATCCTGCCGGTTGCGTGGGACGCGTCAAGCAAGCCGTGGCGAATCACTATCTGCGATCCCAACTACCCTTACGTCCCCAACACCAACAATCCCAACTCCAGCAACCTAAGACAGCTAACGGTCGATCCCGACGCCAACAGCTTCCAGTATGTTGGCGGCAATACGTATGGCGGCAGCGACTGGAGCGGCGGACGCCTGCATTACATGCCCTACTCCCTGTTGAGCGGACGGCAGCGCACGCCAGTCTGGGATGCGATTCTGCTAGTGCTCGCCGGCACCATCATCATTTTGTCAGACGATGCGGAAACAGCCACCATCACTGACCCGCAAGGCAACGACCTCGACGGATTCGGCAGCCGCGCCACGAGCCTGCTCCAGTCCGGCCGTCATCTGGACGAATTCTTCGTGAGTTTTAAAGGCATTAATGCACGGCCGATCGAAACCGGGCCGTTACATCCAAGACCTGATGTCGTACTGCCGCGGCGGCGGTTTCCTCTGCCCGACCGGACGCCATCACATGGTCCCGTAGCGGGCGAGGTACTGTTGCGTGCGAACAAGGCAGCGCTCGGAAACGTCGGGCTGCCTCATCTACCGCTGGGTGACCTTCTCACAGACCGTCGCCTTCGCGCGCTTTCGCAAGCCCTGGACGCGCAGCCCCAAGTTCGCGAGACGCTGGCAAAACGTACGGTGGAGCATGTCGTGAACGATCCGCAGGTGATGGGTGCTCTACCGCAACCCGTTGCGCAACAACTGCAGAGCATTGCCAATGCGGGGGCGCTGAACGGCTTCGTTCACACGGTTCGAGGTGTGCGCGACGGCCAGCTGCACTATGTGGTCAAGCACCGGCTCGGGGAAATCAAAGTCGGCTCGACATTGAAGGCTGGAGAAACGCACAATCTGCAGGTGAGCGCGCTTGGCAGCAGCAAGAATACCGTGCGAGTGGAATCCGCCGCAGACAAGCTGTTCAGCATCGAGGTGTCGAACAAGCTGAGTGCGGGAAAAGACTACCTGCGCATCAACATAGAAAATATCCCGGTGGGCCCCGGACGCGAGTTGAACTTGAACTTGAAGCCCGGATTGGGCGGGTTCGATGTGGTGGGATCCCCGCAAGCGGCGAATGCCGTAGTCACTGTCGAAGGCATGGTCGGAGCCAAGCGCATTCGCTCGCAGTTCGATGTGCCGATGGCGGGCGGTATTCGGATCAAGCCGGCGAGCATCTTGTCCGAGAACGTACTCACATTCTCCCGCATCGATCGGATCTTCGGCCGGCCTCTCAGTACTGGACGAATTGTGCCGCGACCCTGATACCGATCGCTCGTTATGACTGGCAGCGTGAGCGAACCATCCGGTGGCTGCAGATAACCTGCAGCCGCAGGTTGCTCCGTGAATATCAGCCGCGGCGGCGATCTCGTCGCGGCTTTTTTCTTACTCGCGAGCGCACGTTTGATGCGACCGCTATGCGTGTGGCGTGCTGGCGATCGAAGCGATCAAGTAAATTATGTCCATGGCCTTGAGGCCGGCAATGCATTCTAGTAGAGCGCTCTACTAGAACGCATTGCCATGCGGCCCCGCGACTGAGTCACTGCGGGATTCGCATCGCGTAGCCCTGCTCATCGGTCGCCTTGTAGCGAGTCGCACGAGCGCCTTCTCGACGAGCGGGCCGCTGCAGTTGCGTTGCTGAATTTGCTGGTCTCACTGCGTCGGTGGCTGTGTCAGAACAGCGCCCTCGCGCGACCGCTTCGCTCGTTTCTTCTCCCAAGCTGCATACACCCACGCGCCACTCTGAACGCCGGTCACCTGCTATCGATCGTAATGTTAATGTAAGGTTGCACTGCTCCGCGATAGCAGCAGCGAGGACTGAGCTCGGCGAAGCGCGCCGCGAAGCCGTAGCTCTAAGAGGCTTCGCACTGGCCCGGCCATCGCAGCGAGACTACCGGGGGTGAAAATTAGAGGACAGGGGAAAAACCCGGACAGGGGATGAGAACAGCGCGAAAGCAAAGCGAGACAACAACCAGGAGGAGACATGACGACGATCGTAACGCAGCCGTTGGCCGGTTCGCCTTCCGAGCCGCACTTCGATCCGTATCAGCTTGACCCGCGCGACATTCTGGAACCGCCGCAGACGATGGGCGCGATTCTGCGCAAGATCGGGCCCGGCGTCGTACTCGCCGCATCGATCGTCGGATCGGGCGAGCTGATCGCCACCACCGCGCTCGGTGCGAAGGTCGGCTACACCATGCTCTGGCTGGTGATCATCAGCTGCCTTATCAAAGCCGTGGTGCAAGCGTTTCTCGGCCGCTACGTCATTGCGCGCGCGGAGACCGGTCTGGACGCCGTCAATCGCATCCCCGGACCGCGCGGCAAGCACATCAACTGGGTTATCGTCGCCTGGGGTGCGATGCTGCTCCTGTCGCTATTCCAAGTCGCCGCGATGTTTATCGGCGTATCGCAGGTGATGTTCCAGATCACCGAGCTGCCGGTGTGGGGTTGGGTGCTCGCGTTCTGGGCGCTCACGCTGGTGCTTCTCCTCGGCGGCGGCTATGCGCGCATGGAAAAGCTGGCGATGGTGAAGGTCGGGCTGTTCACGCTGATCGCGCTGCTGGCCGCGGTGCTGCTGCTCGCATCGCCGAGCTTCCATGTCCGCGACCTCGCGCAGGGCCTCACATTCCACATACCGCGTGAAGGCCTGGGCATCGCAATCGCCGTGTTCGGCATCACCGGCGTCGGCGCAACCGAGCTCTACATCTACACCTACTGGTGCATCGAAAAGGGCTACGCCCGCTACACCGGGCCGTACGAAAACGGCGAGGCTTGGCTGCGGCGCGCACGCGGCTGGGCACACGTAATGAACGTCGACGTGGTGTTTTCGATGGTCATCTATACCGTCGCGACCATCGCCTTCTATCTGCTCGGTGCGGGCATCCTCCACGCGATTGGTCAGGTGCCCAATGGCACCGAGATGATTCCGGTGCTCTCCAACATCTACACGCAGACGCTCGGCGGCTGGGCGCAATACCTGTTCTATATCGGCGCGATCGTCATCCTCTGGGGCACGATCGTCGCCGGGACCGCCGGCCATTCGCGCATGTTCGCGGATCTCGTACGCATTCTAGGCGGGTTCGCGCACGATGATCTGCGTGCGCGCAATCGCTATCGCGATATTGCGGTGGTGCTGCTCACCGCTATACCAGTCGGGATGTTCTGGGTGTTCGGTCAAGCGCCCGTGCAGATGGTCACCTGGGGCGGGATGGCGCAAGCGGCGATGCTGCCAATCATCTCCGGCGCGACTCTGTATCTGTACTACAAATACATGCGCAACACGCTGCACGCCGCCCCGTGGATGGTCGCCCTGCTGTGGGCGGCGTTTATTTTCATCGTCGGGTTCGTCATCCCCTCGCTGTACACCGAGCTCATGAAGCTGTTCGTTTGAACCGATAGGACCGACGACAGCACCGCTGTGGCGGTCCGATGAAATTCAACGTTGGCCGGCCGCACGGGCCGCCGCCGCACCATCCGCCACAGTGATGGGGGTGCGACGCGCATTTGTCACAGCGGCGCGGTGCGGCGCGCATTTGTCGCAGCGACGCGGTGGCGCGTGCATTTGTCACTGCGACTTGGCGCGGTGGCGCCTGGCTTACCGCCGAATTCCGACATCCCACCCCGCTGTTTCTTGCTAAAGCCCTGGCCCCAGACACACTCGTCTGCCGAGCCCAGGCGCGCTCGTCTGTCGAGCTGGCGCGGCGATTGCAACGTCGCCGCACGATTCCTCACCCGACAAGGCGATCCCATGGCTACAGCGCATATTCACCTCCATCCCGATCATCCGCTCGCACTACATAGAGGGCAAAGGGCACAACCGTTGGCACCCGGATATTGCACCGGCGGTGCGAATCGCGTCCGGATCGACCGTCGAAATGGAAACCATCGATGGACTCGATCGGGAGATCAAACCCGGCATGACCGCGAGCGAATTGCTGACGGTGGAGATGGGCCGCATCCATCCATTGACCGGGCCGGTGTACGTCGAAGGCGCGGCGCCGGGCGATTTGCTCGCAGTGAAAATCGAAGCGGTCAACACACAGTCGCGGCTTCACGTTCATCATGCCGGGCTTCGGTTTCCTGCGCGAACATTTTCCCGAGCCGCATATCGTGCACTGGGAGATGTCCGGCGGCTTTGCCTATTCGCCGGATCTGCCCGGCGTGCGCATCCCCGGCGCGCCGTTCATGGGCGTGATGGGCGTGGCACCCTCGCACGAGCTGCTCGCCAAGATCAACGCACGCGAAGCCGATCTGCTCGCGCGCGGCGGCGCCGTGCTGCCCCCGGATGTGACCGCCGCCGTGCCGTCCGACCCGGCGATCGCCGGCACCGCAGTGCGCACCATCGCGCCGCATGAAACCGGCGGCAACGTCGACATCAAGCAACTCACTGCGGGCGCAACGCTGTATCTGCCCGTCTACCAGGCCGGCGCGCTGTTCTCGGTCGGCGACGCGCATTTCGCGCAGGGCGACGGCGAATCCTGCGGTACCGCGGTCGAAACCAGCGCCACGTTCGTCGCTAAGTTCGAGGTGCTGAAGGGCGAAGCGCGTCGACGCAACCAGAACGATCCGTCGTACGAGCACGCGGGCTTTTTCACCACACCGGAGATGGGCGTGCCGCGCCGCTTCTATGCGACCACCGGCATTCCGGTCAGCCGCGACGGCAAGCGCAACGAATCCGAAGATCTGACCTTGGCCGCTAAGAACGCGCTGCTGAACATGATCGACTATCTGGTCGACGCGCGCGGCCTCACTCGCGAACAAGCCTACTGCCTGATCAGCGTCGCGGTCGACTTGAAAGTCAGCCAGGTCGTCGATGTGCCGAATCTGATCGTCTCAGCGTTCTTGCCGCTCGATATTTTCACCGGCTGATCGCGGGGAGGCGGTGCTGACGCCGGCGGCCGACCCTCGCTTTGATGCCCACAGGATTCATGCAAATGGATAGCCATCCCGCTATTGCTTTCAGCGCGCGTACTCGCGGCCCGACGCATCTGGTCTCGTCATCGCCACGACGATGCCGGCCGCGATAACGTTCGCACCTATGCTGATTAGAATCGGCAGCGTGTAGGTGCCGCTCAAGTCGAACGCGAATCCCGCGGCGCTCGGACCGATCAGCGTGCCGAACGCCACGCTGGTATAGAGCGCGCCCATGATGCCGCTCACGTTGCGTCCGCCGAAGAAGTCCATCACCAGCGCGGGCAGGATTGCAACGAAGCCGCCGTAGAACACGCCATAGACGAATGCGAACACCGCGAGCGGCCAGAACCCCGTCGAGAGTAGCCAGATGGGCAGCGCGCAAGCCATGCCGACGAACATCGCCGTTAGCGCGTGTTGCCTGCCCATGCGGTCGGCGAGACTGCCGAGGAAGAACCGTCCCGCCGTGCTGCCGATGCCGATCGCGCCGAGCAGCAGGACCGCCGACTTTTGCGGGATCTGGTGATCGATCGCGTACGGTGCGAGATGCACGAATGGAACGAACAACCCGAACGAGCAGACCAGGCACGCGGCGTAGAGACCGATAAAGCGGCGGGATCTGATCGCGTCG
>JBDTMS010000040.1:0-12784 GCA_039934195.1 Betaproteobacteria bacterium | reverse complement strand
CCGGGGTGTACGCATGATGGCATCTCGATCCGCGCGTTGCGGCGCGTCGTCGATCAGCTCGAGTACCCCGGTACGATTCGGCCGCAAGCCAAGCAGGCGATACGTCTCGCTCAGATCCGGGAAAGTCTCCGAGCCGACGTACTCTCGATAGAGATCGCCGAATACCGAGGTTTCGGTCAAGGCATCGAGCTTATCGAATAGGTCGGATGCCCGCCAGCCGATGTTCGGCGAGAGGCAGCATCGTTGCAGTTTCTCCAGAGCGGTATCCAAAGATTCTTTGCCGGCCGATCCCGCGCGCAGGCGCTGATCGGCCATCAGGATGATGGCGGCACCTTCCCAATACACGCGCATGAATTCGCCGGTGCGATACATCCGCTCGGTCGCATCCGCGAGCGTCACTCCCGGCATGCTGCTCGAGCCGCGAATGAAATTCACGTGCAGCGCCTGCCAGGCGTCCAGTGGGGCGATCGATCCCACGCGCGCGCGCAGAACATTCTGATAGTAGCTCGCGGTGCCTTCCGACAGCCACGCATCCTCCGATCGGATAAATGGCAGCAACAGGTGCGAGAGCTCGTGCACCATCGTCCAGTCTTTATCGAACTCGGCTGCTGGGCGGCGCTGGTTGATGAAGAAGTGCGCGGACGGCCCGCCCCCGCGCAGCACGTACGCGCTCGGCACCGGCTCGTTTCCACGCGCGCCCGGGACGATCTCGACTTGCAGGGAGGGAACGGGAAAGCGGCCATACAACGTCATCACTGCGCTAGCCGCCTGCTCCACTGCCCGCGTCATTTGCTGCACGTCGGTCTTCGGTCTGCCATCGAGAACGGCAAGATGAATCTGCGCGCCGCCCGCAGCGATATTCTGTTCGGTGAAATGGCCGAATGACACTGCGCCGGGCCAATCGTACGGCGAGTGACCGATGCGATATTTCGGCGGCGAGTTTGGCGTTGCCACCAGTTGCCATGGCGCCGACACTGCGGTTTCCGGCGGCAAAATGAAAGAGACTTCGACGTCTTCGTCTGCGCCGAGCGGCTCCGGCCGCCATAACCATAATCCGAGATCTGTGACGAGGTCTGCGCCCACATGACGCGTCGGCGCTCCGCCCCGCTCGTGGCCGCCGCGAAGCTCGTTTAGATTTGAGCGGTACGTTATGCACGAATCGTTCGGCAATGTCCCAAGTCGCAGCTCCGTGCCGTTGGGCTCGAGCTTTTTCTTGCCGCCCACCGGCGCAGCATCCTCGAGCACCGTGGATGCATCCAGCGATTGTGCGACCAGCATGCTAGGCGCCGCGCCATCGAAACAGGCGCGTACTTGAATTACGCTGAGCTGGTCGTCCAATGTAACCGTGTAGCGATGCAGTCTCTGCGACGCAGCGTGTACTTCACTTGTCGCCGCGAAAATCGCAAGAATTGCGATGATCCGAAACACGCTGCACGCTGCACGTAACATTGATCCGCCAATATGTGCTGGAGCTATGGTCATACGCAGCACCCCCGCTGCATTTGAACTGGCGGACACTTCACCGAACCGAACGAGCAGAACACGCAGCAGTCGCCCGGATTCGGACGCAGCAGCGCGTTGCAGTTGCCGCACTCGTAATAGAACTGGCAGGCATCCGTAGGCATGGTTTCCAGCTTGGCAAAGTCACAGTGCGGGCAAGTGAGTTCGGACTCAAGAATGACGGCGCTCATGATTCACTTGTGCGCCGTCGAGGGGTCGCCCGCATCGGTCGTTGCTTAACTTGCGCGGCGGTGCTGACCTGACGCGTTTTCATGGAACGGAAATCGAAGGCAGGGATGCAGAGCGGGTGTGCCCGATAGGATTGTTATCGCCGGCGTGATAGGTAAATACCAGCGACAGTTTCACATCGTCCGTCATATTGCGGCCGGCCGAATGGAATGTTCGCGCGTGGAAAAATACTACATCGCCTGGTTCGAGCGTTGGTGTGACAACCGTCGCGACCAGCGCACTATTCTCCGGCACATCCTCGCGCAGAAACAGACCATCGTCCAAACGCTCGCGATCGATCGCCATTGCATGCGTGCCTGGCAAAAATGACAGGCAGCCGTTGTCGGGGAATTCGCGGCCGAGTGCCAGCCACACCGAAATCAAATCGGGACGCTCGAACGCCCAGAAGCGAATGTCCTGATGCCAGCCCGTGATGCTGCTGTAGCTGGGTTGCTTCGTCATCAGGCAATTGTGGTGGACTTGCGAGAGCTGCACATCCGGTCCGAGAAGTTGATGCAACGGTTGCGTAACCGCGGGCGATTGGGCCCATTGCGCGAACGCCGGCGCGCGCGCGTAAGCGTTTAGCAAACGTCGAGTAGTCGAACCGCCCGGCTGATCGCGCGACAACGGTGCGCCCGGGTAACGCAAGTCGGCCTCATATTCAATTGGTGGTATTTCGAGTCGCATATGGTCTTGCGAGACTGCAATCATCGACTGTCTCAGCAAGCGCGGCACGCGTTGCCGAAGAGCGACAAAACCGTCGGCCTGAAACTGGCGTAGTTGTTGACCGGAGAAAGTGTCGGGCATTGGGTAAGTGGTCGAAAATGCTGTGCCGGTCGTGCAAATCGGCGGGTGCACTGAATCACAACGGAAAAAATAGCATGCATTGACCGGGCATGTTATGTCGCGCTAAACCGACATTTTTCGTGACGCCATCAGGCGACGAAATGGGCCCGAAAGAAACAAAAAAACAACTGGTTATATTGACAGCCCAGCGCTCGATACGCTAACTTGCATTTGCAGCAATTAAGTTGATGCAATTGCATTCGCGGGGTCGTTAGTTTCCGGGGGGAAACGAATTCGCAGCAGAATTGTTTTGCAGCCTCGCAAGGGCCGCTCCCTTTGGAGATGATCGATATGTACGTTAGTGCCGGCACCGCAATTCGTGCAAATGTAATTGCGATCTTCTCGCTCGTCTTGCTGGCCGCAGCGGGAAATGTGTGCGCAGCACTCGACACCGCCGACTTCGCCAAATGCGGCGAGGGCGGATCCACCTGCAGCTTCACCGCTTCCTTCAACGGCCAGACCCTTGGTACGGGCAGCTACGACATCGGCCCGGACGGTGAGTTGCAGCTAATCGCCGGCGCGTCGTTCACGGCGAAAGACGGGAGTTACCTCAAAGTCGGCGACATATCCGGAAACGCCGATCCCAGTCTATTGTTTTCCGGCTCGGCTCACGCCGGCCCCAACGGCGGCGCTTTCGTAATTGCTTTCCAGCTTCCCATTGATCTTTCGGGTCCGGTGTACGCGGCCTCCTCGATAGGGTATTCGCTGACCGCAGGGTCAGCCGAAGCCGGTGCTCTGATCAAGCCGCTATTCGGCGCGGGATATAAAATATTGCAGGGGTATGAGGTGGATACGGATGGCCCATTGCCCCCGTTCAGCAAAGGTGTCGATGCGGGCGATGCGTTTGCGATCACGCCCGAGCCGGGCAACACGTTGCCCAGGACCCTGCAATCGCCAACCTACACCAGGACCAACTCGTTCATCACGAGTTCCGCTTACGACAACATGACGGCCGTCGTCGCATTCAGCTTGTCTCGCAACAGCACCGTGGGCTTTTCCGGTTCGCTAACGCAGATACCGGTTCCGGAGCCGTCTATCTATGCTGTCCTCGCGGTGGGCGTCGGGTTTCTGGGTTTTGTCGCACGACGCCGTGTGGGTGCCATCTAAGCTATTTGCACTAGGTGTAATTCGGGGAAATGTTGTTTTACCGCTGTAAGTTTGCCAGCTGATAAGTTCGGCAGCTGAATGCTTGTATTGCTTGTTCAACGAGCGGTCTCATCTCTCGGTTCTCGGAGAGGGTACTGCGAGCTTCGATTTAAACTTGGTCGGCCGCGTTCCGTCTTATCTGACCGTACGCCGATCGCTTTTTAGGATTGAACTTATGACATCTTCTCCACGCGCGCTTTTAGGCAGAATAGATTTTCGCTCGGCTGCCGTCGCAGGCGGCCTTTCAGCAATTGCATTGATAGTAGGGTTTTCTAGTCCTGCGTTTGCAGCAAGCAGCGACTGTGGCGCCGAGGGGGCGCTATGTAGCTTCAATCTTGCGATCGATGGACAGAGCGTAGGTACCGGCAATTACACTATCGAAGGTGGCAATCTGGTGTTACCGAGTGCCGTTACCTTTAATTTGGCCAGCGATCCCGGCACCACTGTTCACGTGGATAGTTTGTCCGGCCAGGCCGATCCATCCCTTCTCGTGATCGGGGGTGGATCCACGGGCGCCATAGGCCATGCCTTCACGATCTCGTTCGACTTGCCTATTTCACTCGACGGCTTGGTTGCTACCCACTCATCGATCGGCTACAGCCTCACGGCAGGAGCGGGAACTACCGCGTTTCTCAAGCCATTATTGCCAACGCATAAAGTGTTGTTCGGACAGGATGTCGATACCGATGGCCCGCTGCTACCGCTGGACAAGAAGGCCGATTCGGGAGAAGCGTTCACCGTAACGAACACGGCTGGTGCTGTCCCGCGCACCGAACAATCCGTTACTTATACCGCCGACGGCTTGATCAGCGTTACGCCCGCATACGACACGATGAGCGTAGTCCTGGCATTCTCGCTGTCGCCAAACAGTGCGGTCGGGATGTCGGGCTCGATGACTCAAACGCTGGTGCCCGTCCCCGAGCCCTCGACCTACGCTTTGATGATGGCAGGGCTGGCGTTTGTAGGATTCGTTGCTCGCAGGCGGTTGAATAGCTAATCGCGTCGCACATTGAAAAGGCCGCGCGGTGCGCGGCCTTTTTTTCTGAAGCGCCATCTCTCGATCCTTAGCGCCGTCGCTCGATCCTCAGGCGGCTTGCCCTTCTTTAACAGCAGCACGCTCCCCTGGCTCGTACGCTAGCGCAGGCGCTAACCACCGCTCGACCACGTCCAACGACATGCCCTTTCGCCGCGCGTAATCCTGCACCTGATCGGGCCCGATCTTACCCACCGCGAAATAGCTGGATTGCGGATGCGAGAAGTAGAAGCCGCTGACCGCCGCAGTCGGCAGCATCGCGAAGCTCTCGGTTAGCGTGATGCCGGAATTCTCGCTCGCATCGAGCAGATCGAATACCAGAGCCTTCTCGGTATGATCAGGGCACGCCGGGTAACCGGGCGCTGGACGAATGCCCCGATATTTTTCGTCGATCACATCCTCGACGCTCAGATCCTCCTCACGCGCATAGCCCCAAAGCGCCTTGCGTACGCGCAGGTGCATCAGTTCGGCGAATGCCTCAGCCAGCCGATCCGCCAACGCTTTGAGCATGATCGCGTTGTAGTCATCGTGCTTTGCTTCGAACGCTTCGACCAGCGGGTCGATGCCGATCCCGGCGGTGACAGCGAAGCAACCGATGTAATCCTTCGCGCCCGACGTTTTCGGCGCGACCAAGTCGGCCAAACAATGATTTGCGCGATCCTCCGGCTTTACCATCTGCTGACGCAGGAAATGAAACGTCGTGAGGATTTCGCTACGCGATTCGTCGGTATATACCTCGACATCGTCGTCATCGATACTTTGCGCTGGAAACAGGCCGACAACCGCGTTCGCCTGCAGCCATTTTTCATCGATGATGCGTCTGAGCATGGCTTGCGCATCGACGAATAGATTGCGTGCCGCTTCGCCGACGATTTCATCCTGCAGGATTTTCGGATAGCGGCCGGTGAGCTCCCAGGTCTGGAAGAAAGGCGTCCAGTCGATAAGCTCAGCAATTTCTGCGAGCGGGTATTCCGAGAGTACGGTGACGCCCAGCGACATCGGCACCGGCGGCGTATAGCTCGACCAATCGGTTTTCAATCCGTGTGCGCGCGCCTGCGCAAGACTGTGCTGCGGGCCTGGACCTTTCTTATTCTTGTGTTGCTGGCGTGTGCGTTCGTTTTCGTCCTTCACCTTACCAACGTAGTCCGAGCGCAGATCATCACTCATCAGATTGGTGCACACGCCGACACTGCGCGATGCGTCCGGCACCCAAACCGTGGGTCCGGAATAGTGCGGCTCGACCTTGACTGCCGTGTGCACACGCGAGGTCGTTGCGCCGCCGATCAGCAGCGGCACAGTAAAGCCCTGTCGTTCCATTTCCTTGGCGACGTGGACCATCTCCTCGAGCGAAGGCGTGATCAATCCGGACAAGCCGATAATGTCCGCTTTCTCCTGGCGCGCGGTCTCGAGAATCTTCTCGGCAGGAACCATGACCCCGAGGTTCACGACGTCGAAGTTATTGCATTGGAGCACCACCGTTACGATGTTCTTGCCGATGTCGTGCACATCGCCCTTCACTGTGGCGATGACGATTTTGCCTTTCGCTTTCTGTGCCGTACCGGAGCGCAGCTTTTCCGCCTCGATGAACGGAATCAGATGCGCCACCGCCTGTTTCATCACACGCGCGGATTTGACGACTTGCGGGAGAAACATTTTGCCCGCACCGAACAAATCGCCAACGACGTTCATCCCCGTCATCAACGGACCTTCGATAACGTGGATGGGCAGCTCGGCTTGCAGCCGCGCTTCCTCGGTGTCCTGCACGACGTACGCGTCGACACCTCGGACCAGCGCATGCGTCAGGCGCTCCTGCACGCTACCGTTGCGCCATGCCAAGTCTTCGACGATCAACTTGCCTTCCTTCTTGTAGCCCTCGGCGAACTGCACCAACCGCTCGGTCGAATCGGGGCGCCGATTGAACAGAACATCCTCGGCCCGTTCGAGCAGATCTTTCGGGATCTCGGCATACACGCCGAGCTGACCCGCGTTGACGATGCCCATCGTCATGCCTGCCTGTACCGCGTAGTACAAGAAGGCAGTGTGGATCGCCTCGCGAATCGGGTCGTTGCCGCGGAATGAAAAGGAAATGTTGGATACGCCGCCGCTGATCTTTACATACGGCAGCGCAGACTTGATGGCGCGCGTTGCTTCGATAAAGTCGATCGCGTAGTTGTTGTGTTCTTCGATGCCGGTTGCAATCGCGAAGATATTGGGGTCGAAAATGATGTCTTCCGGCGGGAATCCGACTTCCTTCAGCAGCAGGTGATAGGCGCGCGTGCAGATCTCGATGCGCCGCGTGAGCGTGTCCGCTTGTCCCTGCTCGTCGAAAGCCATAACGACCGCAGCAGCGCCGTAGCGGCGTACGAGTTTGGCCTGTCGGATGAACTCGGCTTCGCCCTCCTTCATGCTGATCGAGTTGACGATGGACTTGCCCTGCACGCATTTCAATCCGGCTTCGATGATCGACCACTTGCTGGAATCGATCATCATCGGCACGCGCGAGATATCCGGCTCGGATGCGATTAGGTTCATGAAGGTCACCATGGCGGACTTCGAGTCCAGCATCGCTTCGTCCATGTTGACGTCGACGACCTGCGCACCGCTCTCGACTTGCTGCCGGGCCACACTCAAGCCTTCGGTGTAGTTGCCCGCGAGAATCAGACGCGAGAACGCCTTCGAACCGGTAACGTTGGTGCGCTCGCCGACATTGACGAACAAACTGTCGCTACCGATGTCGAGCGGCTCTAATCCGGACAGGCGCAGTTTCTTTTCGACGCTGGGGATCACGCGCGGAGAAAACGGCGCGACAGCGTCGGCAATTGCGCGAATATGATCCTGCGTCGTACCGCAGCAGCCACCGACGATGTTGAGAAACCCCGCTTGCGCGAATTCGCGCAGTACATCCGCCATATATTTCGGCGACTCGTCGTACTCGCCCATCTCATTGGGCAATCCGGCGTTTGGATGCAGCGAGGTGTGTGTCCCCGCGATGGCAGACAACTCTTCGATATGCGGCCGGAGATCCTTCGCACCCAGCGCGCAGTTCAGCCCGATCGATATCGGCCGCGCATGCGAGAGCGAATTCCAGAATGCACCCACCGTCTGACCGGACAATGTGCGGCCGGACCGGTCGGTAATCGTCCCGGAAATCATGATGGGCAAATACACGCCGTGCGTTTCGAAATACGCATCCACTGCGAACAGAGCTGCTTTCGCGTTGAGCGTATCGAAGATTGTCTCGACCAAAATCAGATCGGCGCCCCCTTCGACCAGTCCGGCCATCGCTTCTGTGTATGCGGCGACCAGCTCATCGAAGTTCGTGTTGCGCGCGCCAGGATCGTTGACATCGGGCGACAGCGACGCGGTTCGACTCGTCGGGCCGAGCACGCCGGCCACGAAGCGCGGCTTATTAGGCGTACGCCGACTGAACTCATCGGCGACGTCGCGGGCCAGCTTGGCGGATGCGCGATTGAGCTCCTGCACGAACGCCTGCATGCCGTAGTCAGCCATGGAGATGCTCGTGGAGTTGAACGTATTGGTTTCCAGGATATCGGCGCCGGCATCGAGATAGGCCGCATGGATCCCGGCGATGATTGCCGGTTGCGTCAACGACAGCAGATCGTTGTTGCCCTTCTGATCGCAATCGTGATCGTGGAAGCGATCGCCGTGATAACTGTGCGTATCGAGGCCATGCGTCTGGATCATGGTGCCCATGGCACCGTCCAAAATCAGAATGCGCTCCTGAAGGCGTTCGTGTAGTAGGCGAGTGCGATCTGCAGACATAAATAAAAAACCCGGCCGCTAGCGCAGACGGGTTTGTAAGCCCCTCGCTTTAGCGGCATTTGTTAAGCGCCCGCAAGCTGTTATCAAATCGGCGCGATCACACGGACGATAACGACTCGACGCGGGTCTGTCAATCGAAGCGGCCGTCGCGCGCTCGCATATGTATTGGTTGCAATCATTGCCGCCGCACATCGCTGCAAATCGTCGCTCGTAGCGAACACACGTGCCATCGTCGCATCACGACCTGTGGTAGCGATGTGACCCAGGCTAGTGATACGACCCCAGGCTAGTGATACGACCCCAGGCTAGTGATACGACCCAGGCTAGTGCTACGAGGTTGCATAGGGACCATGATCGACGCGAGCTCATGGATTTTAACCCTCAGCTGGATTTCAAGCGATATACGACGGGTACGCCGACCGATGCGTCACCATGGGTAGTAAAATCACCCGCCGGAAATCCGGCGATACTGAATAGCTTCGCCGACGTGGCTAGCAGACACGATCTCATCGCCGACCAGATCGGCAATCGAACGCGCGACTTTGAGGATGCGGTGATAGCCGCGTGCGGAGAGTCCCAGACGGCTGATCGCCAGCTTCAATAAATCTTGGCCGGCTTGATCGGGCGTTGCGTACTGCTCTACACCCCGGGCAGAAAGTTGCGCATTGGGTTTGCCTTGCCGGGCGATCTGCCGGTCGCGCGCTTGTGCGACACGCTCCCGGATGGCCGGGCTCGTTTCACCGGTCGCGCGCGCAGCGATTTCGTCTGGCGCCACTGCGGGAACCTCGATATGGATATCGATGCGATCGAGCAGCGGGCCGGAAATGCGACGCCGGTAACGCGCAACCTGCTGCGGCGTGCATTGGCATTTGCCGCTGTGATGTCCGAGATAGCCGCACGGGCACGGATTCATCGCTGCCACCAATTGGAATCGTGCGGGAAATTCTGCCTGCCTTGCCGCGCGCGAGACGGTAATGCGACCCGACTCGAGCGGCTCGCGCAGAACTTCAAGAACTGCGCGTTCGAACTCGGGCAACTCGTCGAGAAACAACACGCCATGCATCGCCATCGAAATCTCGCCCGGCCGCGGAATGCTACCGCCACCGACCAGTGCAACCGCCGATGCGGTGTGATGCGGCGATCGGAACGGGCGCCGCCGCCAGTTTTGCACGCTAAAACCCGCGGACCCAAGCGACTGCAATGCGGCCGATTCGAGCGCTTCATCCTCCGTCATCGGCGGCAGAATCCCCGACAGCCGTTCTGCGAGCATCGTCTTGCCGCTGCCCGGCGGTCCTGACATCAACATGCTATGACCGCCGGCTGCCGCAACTTCGAGCGCACGCTTAGCGTGCATCTGACCTTTGACCTCGCTCAGGTCGGGATAAACACTCTCGATCGGGCTCGTGTTTGCAGATGCAAGCCAGCGCGCCAGCGGCGTCGCACCGGTCAGATGCGCGCATACCTGCAGTAGCGAAGTTGCCGCAAACACCTGCGCGTCATGGACGAGCGCGGCCTCAGCTGCATTCGCCTCGGGCAACACGAATGCGCGTCCGCTCTCGCGCGCGGCGTGAGTCATCGCCAGCGCACCTCGGATCGGACGCAGCTCGCCGGTCAGCGCGAGCTCAGCGGCGAATTCGTACTTCGGGAGCAAATCGGTCGGTATTTGCCCGGAGGCCGCGATGATGCCGAGTGCAATGGCAAGATCGAAGCGGCCGCTTTCTTTCGGCAAGTCTGCCGGGGCGAGATTGACGGTAATGCGCCGAGCCGGGAATTCGAAGCGGGCTGTCTGCAACGCGGCGCGGACGCGATCCTTCGCCTCTTTTACTTCGGTCTCAGGCAGACCGACGATGGTGAAGCTGGGCAATCCATTGGCCAGATGCGCTTCCACCGTTACCAGCGGAGCGTCCATGCCCGAAATGGCGCGGCTGTAGAGAACGGCGATCGACATGCATGCAGAATATACGAACCGCGCTGCGCCGCGCGAGCACCGCGCGTGGCTGGCGCCAACCTAGCGTTTTGCGCCAGCAACCGCCGCGAAGTGATCCTGCGTGCACAGCAACGCCCGCCGATCGCACGGCCGACGAAAATCGATGATCGCCGGCACAAACTAGTCCTTAATCGCCTCGACGTTCAGCAGCAGCTTGACCTCATCCCCGATCGCCGGCGCGAATTTCGTCATACCGAACTCGCCCCGCTTGATCGTCGCTACCGCGTCTGCACCGCAGACTTCTTTTTTCAACATCGGATGCGGCGCGCAGTTGAAGCGCGCTACGGTCAGCGTCACCGGCTTGGTAACACCCATAAGGGTCAGCTCGCCGGAGATCGAGGTTGGGACATCGCCGTTGAACAGGATCTTCGATCCCTTGAATGTCATCGAAGGATACTTCGCCGTATCGAAAAAATCATCGCTGCGCAGGTGCTCGTTCAGTTTGTCCACGCCGGTGTCGATCGACGTCGTATCGATGATCACCTCGGCGCTTCCGGTTTTGGCGGCGCGATCCAGCGTTATTTTCCCGGAGCTTTTGTCGAAGCGACCGCGCTGCGTGGAAAATCCGAGATGACTGATCTCGTAGATTGGGAACGTATGGCGGGGATCGATCGTGTACGAATCTGCGGCCGACGCCATCGTCATGGTCGAGACTTGAACGGCCAGGGTTATTGCAATCATCGTGGTCTTCATACACATCTCCTGAATTTCGGGGTGATCGGAGAGAACTCTGGGCAATACCGGAGCGACGGGCTTGCAAGCCACTGATGCTAGTCGCGCGAGGGGTTGGATTCTGTGCGTTCCAGAACAGCCAATTTGAGCTCGAGTTGAGCGAGCTTCTCGCGCGAGCGTTTCAGAAGTTCGCACTGGACGTCGAATTCTTCGCGCGTCACCAGATCGAGGCGAGTGAGGACGCCTGCTATTGCGGCGCGGCCGTTTTTTTCGATGTCGGGTGCAGGGCTCTTCGCAAACAGCGCGGTGAGCTTCGCATTGAATTCTTCCAATAACTGAGAAGGGTGCATGGAGGGAGGTTAAGTACGATCGTTAGGGCGCGAGTTTAACAACTTCCTAGGCGGCAAACCGAGCCACTGCCCTCTTGGTTTTACGGATCTCCGACGATATCCGTGAAGGCCCAGCAATGGTGCATCTGCGAGATCGCTCGCGATTGTTTGGTGCGAAGAAAGTGAAAAAGTTTCGTCACCGGAAGATATCTATATGATTTTACGTGAAGATTTCATTGGCATAGGAAATGCTGTCGCTATGTTGCGCCGTTTCCCATGCGAATAATAAAGGACGACCTATGCATATTCGTAACATCATCCCTGCAGCAATTCTCTCGGTTGCCCTTGCGCCCAGCCTCGTCCTCGCGGACGAACAGCCGAAAGTGACGGAAGCGCCGAAGGCCCCGTACACCCTCAGCGCCAACGTTTATCTCGTGTCGGATTACTTCTTCCGTGGCATCACGCAAACGTGGGGCAAGCCCGCTATCCAAGGCGGGTTTGACTTCGTTCACGAGAGCGGCATCTTTCTCGGAACCTGGGCCTCCAACGTTAGTGGCAATCAGTTTCCGGGCGGTTCACTCGAGTGGGATCTGTACGGGGGCTACAACTACAAGATCAACGACGACATCACAGTCGGCGCGGGTGTGCTGTATTACTACTACCCGGGTGCCAACTATTCCAAAGCGGCGGTGCCCGTTACCGATCAGACCCTCAATACCTTCGAAGGCAATCTGACGGCAAGCTGGAAGTGGCTGAGCTTCAAATTCTCCTACTCGTTCACCGACTACTTCGGTGCAAACGCGAAGACCGGCTTCAAGGACGACACCAAGGGCACTTACTATCCAGAAATCAATGCGGCTTATCCGCTGATGGATAACCTAACTCTGGTTGGACATCTCGGTTACACCAACTTCAGCGAAAAACTGGCAGCGCCCAATGCGTTCGGCAAAGACGACCCGAGCTATCTCGACTGGAAGCTGGGTCTGAGCTATGTCTGGAAGGATGGTTGGACGATCGGCGCGTACTACGTCGACACCAACAATAAGGACTATTACGAGCGCACCGCCTCGCTCGCGAACTCGGATATCAAAGATCTCGCGAAGGCGTCCGGTTACATCACTGTCGGCCGGACATTCTAATTACCCGGACGTTCTGGTGGCGCCGTCCATCGGCGCCGCATTTTCTGACATCGACAAGGGGGACGAATGAAATTCGTAACCGCAATCATCAAGCCGTTCAAGCTTGACGAGGTGCGTGAGG
>JBDTMS010000039.1:0-12958 GCA_039934195.1 Betaproteobacteria bacterium | reverse complement strand
TGAACGAGGTCGAGCCCGAGTCGACGGTCGTATGGATCGTCACTGAAACCAGCGTACCGATTTCGGTTTCGACGGCGCGAACCTGGTCGCCGCTGAAATTCAGCGTCTGGTGCAAATCGTGATACTGAAAATGTGGCTTACCGTCGATGCCGGACTTGGCATAGGTCACGGTGATCTGCTTGCCGCGCAGATGAAACAGATTGGGCGTTACAACGATTGGGGGTGCCATGAGGATCTCCTTAGCTAACTGAATGACCGATGCGGAAATACGCGCTGCGCAAGCAGCGAAACGTCATGCTCGCGTGCACTTTCCGTCGTTCAATTCTTCGTGTGTATCGCGTGTGCAGCCATATCCCTAACCACATAGACCGAAGGCAATAGAAGGTTTCGAAAGCTCGTCGCTCAACCGGCTACGTGTTACATCCGATCGCGACTCTGAGTGTTCGCCAGAAAGCTGCCAGACAGCATCCGACTGCGCTACGTACAAGGTAGATGCGATCGTTATATACTAATAAGCATATCGCTCCTCCAACGAGCGCATGTCACTACGAGCGCGGTGTATGTATCTCTCTTCATTTTCGATGTAGGTCAGGGGACTGCTATGAAACTCAGCGCGCGCAATCAGTTGCAGGGCGTGATCTCAGAAGTTATCAAGGGTACGACCACGACCATTGTCAAGATCGAAGTCCGCAACCCGGCGATCATCTCAGCATCGATTACCAACGAGGCTGCAGAAGATTTAAAGCTAAAAGCGGGCGACTCTGCGACTGCGATCATCAAGGCGTCGGACGTAATCGTCGGCAAGGATTGAGATGCCCGATAGCTCAGCCCTCATCTCCCCGCCACGGCCGTACTCTTCGTTGGTCATTGCTAAGTTGGGAATGTCATGCATGCGCGAACTTTCACGGATCTTTCTTTGCTTCGCTTTGCTGCTGAGCGGATCTCTCGCGTATGCGCAGAATCAGCAACTGCGTTTGATCGGTCTCGATGGCGACGAGCAAACCGTCAGTGCCGATGCCTGGGGCGCATTGCCGCGCGCGCACGTCGAGACGATCGATCACGAGGGCAAGCCGGTCACTTTCGACGGTGTACCGGCGAGTGCGTTGCTAAAGCTGGTCAAGGCGCCGCTCGGTCGCGATTTGCGCGGGAAGAATCTCGCAATCTATGTGGTCGCCAGCGCGGCCGATGGATACAGCGTCGTCTACGCGCTCACCGAGCTGGACCCGGAGTTTACCGATCGCGTTATTTTGATTGCCGATCGACGCGACGGCCAGGCATTGCCGGATAAGGAAGGGCCGTTGCGCGTCGTCGTGCCCGGCGAGAAACGACAGGCGCGTTGGCTGCGCCAACTCACCGAGCTGAAATTGCTGCGCGCGCCTTAGTAAGCTATCGCCGTAGACAAAATAAAACGGCCGATCCACTCAGGATCGCCCGCTTTACTTTACGACGTCGCAGATGCTAGGAAATTGCAGTGCTGCCTTTTGTAGATGAACCGATTAGAAGTTGGCGGGCAGTTTAATAACGGTAACCGGATTGTCTTTGTTGTTCGGCGAAGTCGCGGACAATTCCGGAATAATCAGCAGATAACTTCCGTCGCTCATCTTGTGAACTGCGATATCTGCGGGGCCCGAGAGCTTGATGTCTTGATCGTAGGTCAGCATTGCCGGCGTTCCGCCTTGAGGTGTCACGACGACGCTGTTGGTATTCTTGATCTCGGTGTCGAGCCGGGTGCTGCCCGCGAAATCCAATCCGTCCAACGCGCCCAGTCCGCGATGAAACGGCTCAGGTAGTTTGCCGCTGGCGAAATCCGACTTCTTCACCATGTACATGCCGCCTTCAGCTGGATCTTTTAGGCCTGCCGCGACTCCAACCGTGTTGAAATGAATGGTGCCATCGGGTCCGACCTCGATTCCATCGGGACCGCCCTCCGGAACACCAATGTACGCGACCTTTGCATCCCTGCCATCGGCAAGTGCATCCAGCGACGAAATCGGGAACATGTAAACGCCGCCGCCCTTGGTCGCAATCGCCGGCGAGAACAAGCCGCCGCCGATGCCGGTGTCGGCAAGGTACAGATTTCCATCGGGTCCGAATGCCAGCGCGTTGGCTAAGGTTGCCGGTACGCCGGCGGCTTTAGCAGCGGCAGAGCCCTCGCCTAATTTGATCGCGCCGAGAATCTTGCCGTTGTTGTCGAACGCGATGATCTTGGGATCGAGCACGCTCGGATCCTTCACTTCGGTGCCGTTGGCTTCCGCCAGAGGCACCCAGGCTTCTGCCAAGAAAATCGTACCGCGCGGAAACTTCTTCGTGCCAACTGTGCTGACTGCCATCCCCAACGGTCCGGTGAGTCCGGTGATGAGTTTCTCGTCGAGCATCTTCAGCGTCCCGTCGGCTTGCACTTCGAGCTTGCTGACGTAGCCGCCTTTGTGGGTCCAGTGAAAGCCTTTGTCCGGCATGCCAAGCTCGGCTGAATTAGAGATGAACACGTACTTGTCGTCGGCACTGAAGATCGAGCCTTCCGGATTATCGAACGCGTTCAGGCGTTGCAAAACCTGACCCTTCTTTGCGTAGGGCTGGAGAGTCTGTGCGTTCGCGAATGCGCTTGCGGTTAGCAGCACAAGCGCGACAGCGATGTCAGCGAAAAGCGCCGATCTTTTCATGGTTCCTCCCATATGGATTTGTTTTGGCAGTCGCACAGTAAATCATGTGGCACGACGGCATTGATGCAGCAAACGAAACGGCGCTTGACCCCGGGATTTCTCGGGAGCGCAGATTAATGACAAGGACCGCGCCATGCATGGCCCAGATCACCCGTCGCCCCAGATCAGACGCAGCCCCGGATCACGGACTGCCTGTGGCCCGGCTGTCGCCATCTCGCATCTGCCACGTTATATTCACACGGGTATAGCGGAGTGTCAAACGTGGTTTCTACAGCGGGATTTGGCGACCGGCGTTGTAAGACCGAGGTTTGTAAGACAGACACGCTGCGCGACCCATACCGAAGGTCGGCTTGATGAACAGCTACCATCGCGACCTAGGCGTACACGCGCGCGAGTTCGCGGCTATGCGGACCTCACTGCGAATCGCCTACGATGGGTGCGGCGCCTCGGTCGTGTGCTGCGGCTCGTACTGGTGTCCTCATCGGAGTGCACCATCCGTTGCCGCAAGCAATGGCGCTGTCGCTTCCGCTCTCACGCCTGTCTTTGCAACGCCTGCCCAGAGGCGGTAACGTCTGCAAGCGCGCATCTGCAAGCGCGCAGCCTCGCCATCGAGCAACGACCAACATCCCATGACGATGAAACGTCTACCGCTGGATTTACCAAGAAAATCGCAGAGCAATTCTTCATGATGCTGGGCGCGTCGGGCGCCGCCCGGGTGGTGGACTTGCGGTTGAATAACGTCTGGCAGCTTGCAGGGGTCGCGAAGAAAGCCGATCTACAATTTTTTCTTTCGCGGATCTGCGCGATGGATTACGTTCATCTCCCCGGCCTCGCGCCGACGCAGCAGATACTCGATCGCTATAGGAAGGAGGGGCCGGCTGGTCGATTTTCAGCAAGCGTTTCTCGATCTTCTGGCTGCGCGCCAGGTCGAGACAACGACGCAGCGGGATCTAATCGCAATGGCGTGCTTCTGTGCAGTGAAGACAAGCCGCTTCATTGCCACCGTCGCCTGGTCGCCGAATATTTGCGCACGCGCTGCGGCGAAATTGCAATCGTGCATCTGACTTGATCCCGGGCTGGGCACACGCAACCAGCGCACGCCAATCCTCCGTACCCCTAGCGCAATGGCGAAGAATTCAAAGATCGAGTGGACGCATTCACACGTTCAACGCGTGGTTGGGGATGCGAGCGGGTGTCGCCCGCGTGCAGCACTCTCTCGGCAAGAAAGCGGCCGGCACAATGCCCGATCGTGGTGAATGGATCGTCGTGAATGGAATGAAGTGCCGAACGTAATCGCCGCGCGCGGCGATTACGTATGCTGCCGATAACGGACCCGGCGCCCTGCCGGGTCCGCTGCATTACTCTACTGGATAGTCGGTACTGCTTACTTCTTTTTGCCGGTGCCGCCGGCAGCGGCTTTACCCGGTGCGGCTGAAAATGCGGATGCGGGCGCACCCGGTTTTGGCTTCGGCTGCTTGGGTTTCTTCTGTTCCTTGTTGCTTCTGAGTTGTCCCTTGGCCATTTCCAATTTCTCCTTAAAGGATTGATGCACGCTTATAGAGCGCTGGCGTCGGGCGTGTTCCGAGCGGCTCGATTCTGCAGCGACGGATAAGGGTCGTCGGTGCACACCCGATTGTTGCCCGCATTGTAGCGCCGGTACGGCAACCAACCAAGCGAACGCGCCGCGCGCAAGGCTCAGCGGCGATGTCATCGTGTAGCAGCGATTGCCCGGAGCCTATAACCTTAGATCCAGCCCCGTGCGGCAAATGGCCCTCTATGCTCTGCTCTATGCCAATGGAGGGTCGCATGATTCGATCAACGGTGCGCGCAAGGCAGATTGATGTTCCGTCTCAGTCCTCATCCGACGCGAACAAGCCGGAGGCGCGGCCGTGGGGAGAATGCATCGCGCTCGCGGAATCGGCATTGGCATCCCTGCGGGAAGGCGATACCCCGCGCACTCGTGAGGTGCTACAAGCGGTTCTCGCGCTGGCACAGAGCAGCGGCCGCCACGTGTGGCCGGGTGAGCGCTCGTATCAGATGCCGCTCGAGTTCGCTGCGGGCGAACATCGTGATGCTAACGACCACCCGTATCAGGCGGTGGAAGCGCATGGCGCGTCGGCACGCCCGCAACAGCGCGTCGTGATCCACGCGTTGAGCGGCTTCGAGCTGGCGATCGACGGCATCGTTTTGACGGGAGGCTTGAAACCGCAACGCCGACCGCTCGATCTCTTGAAGGCGCTTGTGGTCGCAGAAGCGCCGATCGGTACCGGCGAGTTGGCCGACATGCTGTGGCCGGATTCGGACGGAGACACCGCGCACAACTGCCTGCAAGTCGCCCTTCATCGGTTGCGTCGTCTGCTCGCGTCGGATCACGCGGTCATCGTGAAGGATCGCAAGTTATCGTTGAACCGATCCGTCTGCTGGTGCGACGCCTGGGCGTTCGCCAGCAAAGCGGAAAGCCTGCTGCCGCTTAGCGCGCTGGATGGCGGCCTCATCGAACGAGGCACGCGTGCGCTCTCGCTCTATCGCGGACATCTGTTCCAGGGGGACGGCGATCAAATTTGGGCGATGCCGGCGCGGGAGCACCTGCGCCGCTGCTGGCTCGTGTTGATTCGCCGTCTTGGCGATTACTATGAAGCATACGAACAATGGACGCGCGCTTGCGAGTTGTATCAGCACGCGCTGATCATCGACCTTCATCCGAGGCCGTCTATCGCCGCTTGATGATCTGCCAGCAGAGGATTGGGGAACGAACCGAGGCGCTGCATACCTACCGCCGCTGCTGCGATCAGCTCGCTGGCCTATTCGGCATCGCACCTTCAGTGGAGACCGAGCAGGTCTATCACTCGTTGCGCGGCGGCATGATCGTCGGAATGAGCGTATCCGGGCTGACCTCGTGCGTGGATGCAGCAGCACTTTAACCAGCCTCTGCGGCTGACCGATCACTATGTAAAAGCGAAAGGGCGCCTCACAAGCTAACATCGCGCTTTTACATACGGGATCGATCATGGCGTTACCGGGTGGCATCGTAGGCCGGTCGCACCTTGCATGGCGCGCGCTCGCGAGCGTTGCTGGGGCTGGATTGCTTGTGTGGGCAACCAGTTGCCCGGCCGGCGCAAACGATCGATCGTCGAAGACGATCCGTATCATCGTGCCGGTCGCTGCAGGAAGCAGCCTGGACGCCCGCGCGCGAGTCATCGCACAAGCACTGGGACAGCGGCTCGGCCAGCAGCCGATCGTCGAGAATAAACCGGGGGCGGGCGGCACGATCGGCAGCGCCTATGTCGCCAAGTCCGCGCCCGATGGCTCGGTTCTGCTGTTCACGAACGATGCGCTGGTGATCAATCCGCACGTCTATCGCGATCCCGGGTACGACGCGCTGAAGGATTTCGCGCCAATCACGCAGGCTTACGTCTCGTCGATGGTCCTGATCGAGAGCCGCACCGCAAAGCCGCAAACCGTGCAGGATCTGGTCGCGCTGGCGCGTGATCGGCCGGGCACGTTGACTTACGGTTCCAGCGGCAACGGGGGGCTTCCGCATCTCGCCATGGAAGTCTTTAACCGCATGGCTGGTCTGTCGCTGGTGCATGTGCCCTACAAAGGCGACTCGCAGGCGCTTACGGATCTCCTCGCAGGACGGATATCGATCATGGTCAGTGGCATTCCAGCGGCGCTGGGCTACATCCGATCCGGCGATATGCGAGCCCTTGCGGTGACCGGCGCGCAACGAGTGCGCGCGCTGCCGAATGTACCGACAGTCGCCGAAGCCGGACTGCCGGGTTTCGACGTCTTTGCCTGGACCGGCTTTTTCGCGCCCACCGGTACTCCAGCCCAGTTGGTCGACCAATTGAATCGGGATCTAGTCGCCAGTCTGAGCAGCGAAGCTGTCAGAGCGCATCTCGAAGCGACCGGCGGGCAACCGGCAACGAGTTCTCCCACCGAATTCTCGCTGTTAGTGCGTCAAGAGTTCGAGCGTTACGGCAAGCTGGTGAAGGCGATCGGTCTCAAGCTGGATTGATGCGACCTCAACTTACCCGCGCTCGCGTGCCACTCGGCGCGCAGCGCGATCCGATCCGCGAAAAAAAGCGGCGACCAGGAAGTCGCCGCTGCAAAGGAAATAAGACCCAGCTATGATCAGTCTGTTTTGCGGCGCAGGCGGATGGCGCCGAGCATGGCGAGACCCAAGCCGAACATGCCGTAGGTTGCGGGTTCGGGAACCTGCGCAACCCGATCTACGCTAACGGTCCAAACCAGATGGTCGTTATCGCTGCCCTTCGGGCCCGGCACGAAGTACAGATAAGTTGCGTCGGAGATACCGCCGAGACCGACGTTCGACATTTCCGACGGCGTACCCAGATAAGACTTGAATAGCGTGGCGAAGCTGCTGAGATCTTTGCTGAAGCCCGCTACATCGGAGTACCAGAGCTGACCTTTCTCGTTGTCGATCGACGAGAGCCAGACGTTGTTCCACGTCCAGCCATCCGCGAGCGTCAGGCGGATCATTTCTTTGGTGCCGTCGTTATCCAATTCGTTTACGTGTCCGCCACCTTTTTTGTACTTGCCGGGCGCGGCGCATTCAGATTTGCTTTGTTCCGACGGTGCACAGACGCCAAAGCCCATATCGTGGAACGGCTCGTTGCGCACGAACAGCGTGACTTTCTTCCCGTTGTCCGGGGCGTTGGTGTAGTTGTTTCCCTTCAGATAGTAAGCATCGGCGGTAACGGGGCCGGATGTGTACGTACTCGTACCGAGATTTCCAGGGATGCCGCCCATCGCTTGGCTGAAATCGATGACGAGCGCGTGTGCAACTTGAGGCAAAGCAATAGCGACGGCTGCCGCCCAGGCCAGCTTATTCCACTTCATTTTGAATCTCCCTTAGAGAAGAACCGCGTTTCGATCGAGCCTCTAAATGAGCTCTGATCGCCTGACCTGCTCCATGCGAGTTTTATTTTGACTGCGCCCGATGGATAGCCGGATGACTGGCTACGGCCTGGAAACTACCCACTCGACATACACGCGTCAAGCTTTGTCAGACGATGTGACAGTCGTTGACTTCGTGCATGCTCGCTGCAGTTTTCGAGCTCGAAGATGCGGCTGCGCGATGCTGACGTAACCTAGCCGTGAGCTCGCCATGGGAATAATCCGTAACGACGGCTTCGCTAGAGGGAAGAACTATGACTGAATCGAATCGAATCGTGTTTTTGCTCGATGTCGACAACACGCTGCTCGATAACGATCGCGTTCAGCTCGATCTCAAAAAGCACCTCGAGCGCGAGTTCGGGCCCGTCAATCAAGCACGCTACTGGACGATCTTCGAGGCGCTGCGCCAGGAGCTCGGCTACGCTGACTACCTCGGCGCGCTGCAGCGGTACCGCCTGAAGGCGATGGACGATCCGAAGCTGTTGTTGATGTCGTCCTACCTGGTCGACTATCCATTCGCGAATCGGCTCTACCCGGGCTCTCTCGACGTGCTGGACCATCTGAATCAGTGGGGACCCACGGTGATCTTGTCGGACGGGGATGTGGTATTCCAGCCGCGCAAGGTCCAACGCTCCGGTTTGTGGGACGCGGTCGATGGCCGCGTGCTGATCTACATCCACAAGGAGCAAATGCTAGCGGACGTCGAACGGTTTTATCCGGCGGAGCAGTACGTCATGGTCGACGACAAGCTGCGAATCCTGTCGGCGATGAAAAGTGTCTGGGGCGATCGGCTGACAACAGTCTTTCCGCGCCAGGGCCATTACGCGCTCGACCCCGCAGCGATCGCGGCGTATCCGCCCGCCCGGTTGACGGTCGAGCGAATCAGCGATCTGCTCGGCTACGGCCTGTCGGCGTTTCTCCCTGAATGACGGGACCCATACGATTGAGGCAGACTAGCCATCGTAGCGCCGCTGTCGATGCCACAGTGACCGAATTCGGTGTGGACGAAGTCGAGTGAACGAGCTCACGCGTGGACGAACGCGGGTGAACGCTCACGGGGAACGAATTCGCGTGGCAGCGCTCGACGATGCACCATCTATGACCGAGGATCGGCAATGACCGTCAGCCCGTTTGCGGGGAAGCCCGCGCAGCCAGCGATGCTGGTTAACGTTCCGCGATTGATCACAGCCTATTACACCGGTGTGCCCGATCCTTCGGTCTCGACCCAGCGCATCGCGTTCGGAACGTCTGGACATCGCGGCTCGTCGTTCGACAACAGCTTCAATGAATGGCACGTGCTAGCGATCACCCAAGCCATTTGCAGATATCGCAACGAACAAGGCATCGACGGACCGTTGTTTCTCGGCATCGATACGCACGCGCTATCCGAGCCGGCAAGCGCGAGCGCGCTCGAGGTGCTGGCGGCAAATGGCGTCAACGTGATGATTGCCCAGCACGACGAATACACGCCCACGCCGGTCGTCTCGCACGCGATTCTTAGGTACAACCGCGGGCGGGACAAAGGCCTGGCAGATGGGATTCTAATTACACCCTCGCACAATCCGCCGGACAACGGAGGCTTCAAATACAACCCGCCCAACGGTGGTCCCGCCGACACCGGCGTCACGCGGTGGATCGAGAACTGCGCCAACGCGTTTCTCGCAGACGCGATGAAAGGCGTTCTGCGCATGCCGTTCGAAAAAGCGCTGCGTGCTGCGACGACGCATCGCCATGACTATCTCGGCGAGTATCTAAGCGACCTGGAAAATGTGATCGACATGCCGGTGATCCGCGACGCCAATATTAACCTCGGCGTCGATCCACTCGGTGGCGCAGGCGTGCACTACTGGGGGCCGATTGCCGATCGCTACGGCCTCAAGCTAACCGTCGTGAACGATGCGGTCGATCCGACGTTCCGCTTTTTGTCGGTCGACTGGGACGGCAAGATTCGCATGGACCCGTCCTCGTCCTATGCGATGCAAAACCTGATCGGCCTGAAGGACCGTTTCGACGTGGCCTTTGCCTGCGACACCGATCACGACCGGCACGGCATCGTTACGCGCAGCAGCGGCTTGCTGCCATCGAATCATTATCTATCCGTTGCGATTCATTACCTGTTCACGCAACGCCCACATTGGCGCGACAAGGCGGCCATCGGCAAGACTGTCGTCAGCAGCCAGATGATCGATCGCGTCGGCGCAAAGCTCGGCCGTGCCGTGTACGAAGTACCGGTTGGATTCAAATGGTTCGTCGACGGGTTGGTGGACGGCTCGCTAGGCTTCGGCGGTGAAGAAAGTGCAGGCGCATCGTTCCTGCGCCGCGACGGCACGACTTGGACGACGGACAAGGACGGCATCATTCCCGCGCTCCTGTCGGCGGAGATGACCGCACGACTCGGTCGCGATCCAGGCGAGATTTATCGCGAGCTCGCGCGAGAATTGGGCGAACCGCGTTTCGATCGCGTCGACGCGCCCGCTACGCCGGAGCAGAAAGCGACGCTGGCGAAGCTGTCGGCCGAGCAGGTGAGGTCAACCGATTTAGCAGGTGAGAAAATTCAATCGATCTTGACGCACGCGCCCGGCAACAACGCGGCGATCGGCGGTGTGAAAGTGATCGCGAAGAGCGGCTGGTTCGCCGCGCGTCCATCGGGAACCGAGAACATCTATAAGGTTTACGCGGAAAGCTTCCTCGGAGACGATCATCTGCGACGCGTCCTGGCCGAAGCGCAAACGATGGTCGACGCGGCGCTGGCGGCGGGTGCGACCTGACGCGATCTATCGCACTAATAGCAGCGCACTGCGCATCACTTCGCAGTCACGATACTGCGAACGAACGCTTCCACATCGGATTTGAGCTGCTCGCGCGATTGCGTTTGCGTATAGATCTGATGCCCCGCCGGATAACTCTTGAACGTTAGATTCCGCGCGAGCTCACTGCCCAGGTGCAAGTGGTCGAACGTATACTTCTGCGCGAGATAGGGCGTCGCCAAGTCGTAATAGCCGGCAGCCGCGAATACCTTCAGCCTGTTGTCGCGCGCCATCGCTTCGGTCAGCTCATCGGCGACATACACATAGCCTTGTCCGCCCGACAGCCATTTCCACGAACGATTGACGTCATTCGCTAGATATTCATAGCGCAACTGCGATTCGTACTTGAGGTCATTGCGCAGATAGTCTTGCAGCGCCGACAACAGCGGACCGGTAACCAGAAATAGTGCCGGGTCCGAGCTCGCGTACTCCGCCGTGCGTTCCACCGTCGCGCTGGTAACGCGGGTATCCAGGCGACCGAGCGCACGATTCTGATGTCGCAGAAGCTGCGTGCCGAACCGCGATGCTCCGATGCGCAGATTGCGCCGCTCGAGATAGTCCCGGTCCAGCCCGGTAAAGCGGGCGAGTTGTCCAGCGACTATCGCGCGCTCGGCCGGCAAAAGCGCATCGCCTTTCGCGAGGGCAACGATGTACTTGGTCAGCGCCCAGTCTTCCGATAGTTTCAACGTCTCTGCTAAGTCGCCCTGCAGCGCTGCATCGAGCTTCTTGTGGTACCACGCCGTTGCGGTGTAGGACGGCAGCGCCAGCACATCGGCCAGATCGTTGCCGGCATCGAACAGAAACGTTTCGAAATTCAGCGCAGACGAGACTAGGATCACACCGTTGACGTTGAGCCCCGTGGTTTCCTGCAGATGGTTGGCCAACGCCGCTGCACGCGTCGTGCCGTAGCTTTCACCGAGAATGAGCTTAGGCGACAGCCAGCGGTCATATTTTGTTACGTAGCGACGAATGAAACCGCCGGCGATCTGCACGTCGCGTGCCGTATCGTAGAACTGCTTGGGATCGATCCCGTCGGCTGCGCGGCTATAGCCGGTTCCCACCGGATCGATAAATACCAGATCGCTGAAGCCAAGCCACGTCGATTCGTTGTCGACCAGACGCGGCGCGGACGGCAGCACAGTACCATCACCGTCGAGTTGTGCGCGCCTTGGGCCGACGCCGAGATGCAGCCACATAGACGAAGCACCTGGCCCGCCGTTGAACGCAAATGTAACCGGACGCGCGGCGATGCTTGCACTCGAATCTTTCGTATACGCGACGAAAAAGATGTTTGCTTGGAGCTTACCCGCCTCATCGATGATGGGCATGTATCCGGCGGTGACGGAATATCTTAAAACGTTGCCGCCCAGCTCGATCGAATGCTGCGTGACGGCCAGCTTGTCGGTTGCAGCGCCACGTGGAGCGGTCACTGGAACCGCCGCACGCTGAGCGTCTTCCGCCGCCGCGCCGCTGCGATCTGCCTCGGCACTCTGGCAGTCGAGCGAAGCAGCAAGCATCAGCGCCAGCAGGCTCGATCGGATCAATTTGCTCATGCAGTGTATTGCCGAAGATGCACCTACCGGCAAACGCAAACGCGCGATCAGCTCAACCGCGTCGGTGTGGATGCTTGGCCATCTCGCTCGAGCCGGTCTTCGAGCTCACCGATATACGCAGCCAGCGTGTTGCCGGATTGCTCAATGGCTGCGCGCAGCCTGTCCTCGGTTTGCCCGAGACGCGCGAGCAGATCGGCTTTCGAATCGCCGGATCCGCCGGCGTGAGTGCGCAATTCCGTTTCGATGAACGACCGCAACTCGGTGAAGCGCGACGCTTCAGCCTGATCCGCAAGCTGTCGCTGCGCCTGCAACTCACGCGCGTAGCGGCGCGATTCGAACAGCACGGAGCTTTGCAGATAAACCACGAAGACGAGAAACATCACGGTGAGCAGCGCCGTCAGCGCCAGCATCACCAAACCAAGCGGCGCCTGCACCGTGGTGACGACCAGCGAGAGCGGCGTCGGCGTCACGAAAGCGCTCCAGTTCACCGCGGCGAAGATCGCAATCGCGGCGAGAACGATCAACAACAATACCGTGCGTATTTGCATCAGAAGCTCCGATCAAGTTCGCCGCGCAGACTTTCTTCGGCAATCGTCGCGGCGGATACTGAAAACGATGCGTTAACGCGGCAAGCGGTCTGCAGTTTGTCGCTCGAACATCCAGCCTGGATACTCGGGCGGCAACTTGCTGACCTCGTTGAGCGCGCTCAGTTCGCCTTCCGACAACTGCAATGCACTTGCTGCGATATTGTCGGCGAGCTGTTCTTGACTCTTCGCGCCGACGATCGCACTGGTGATGCCGGGCTGGTGCAGCACCCACGCCAGCGCTACCCGCGCAACCGACACGCCATGCGCGCTGGCGATCGGACGCATTGCGTCGACGCAGCGAAAAGCGCGAGGGCGATCGATCGGCGGAAAGTCGAACGTAGTACGGCGCGCGCCTTCCGGCCCGGCTTTGTCCGCAGCGAATTTGCCGCTGAGCAGTCCGCCCGCAAGCGGACTCCAAACCAGAATGCCGA
>JBDTMS010000038.1:0-12997 GCA_039934195.1 Betaproteobacteria bacterium | reverse complement strand
GGCGAGGATGCAGTTCTTTGCTAGGCGTGACGTAATCATATTTGTAGGCACCTTTCGATAAAGGGCGAATGTCGCAGGGCATCCGCCAGTAGGATTCGCTCGGAATCGGCGTAAGTGTTTTCGCTATGTTGCGACCACCAACTAACAGACCGAGCTTGGATAACAACGTTCACGTCCACGCTATCGGTTATGCGGTTGCGCAGCGCAGCGTCAGGTCAGCGGACGTCGAACCGGCGAACATAGCTATGCCTCTGTAATCAGCGCTTCGCCTACGCGCGATAGGGTTTTGCACCTATAGCTGCGCCGAAAACGCGAACGTAAAGTGACACCACAAATAAGGCGGCCCGTCATTTGGTCAGGCAAATACTGACGCTGCTCTTATCACTGACTGCCCACAACGATGGGCAACTTCCAAGGAGGTTGAAATGGCCACGTCGAAGAAAACCGCAAGCTCGCGAAATGAAACTGAAGCTATCAATCTGCTCATTTCCGATCACAAAATGGTGCAGAAGCAATTCAAGGAATTCGAAAAACTGAAAGATGGCGACGGCGATGACAACGCCAAAGGCGAAATCGTGCAGCAGGTCTGTACCGCGTTGACCATCCACGCGCAGATCGAAGAGGAAATCTTCTACCCCGCGGTTCGCGAGGCGATCGGCGATGAGGACCTGATGGACGAAGCTGAGGTCGAGCACGCGACTGCGAAAGAAACGATCGCGCAGTTGCAAGGCATGCAACCCGGCGATGAATTGTATGACGCCAAGTTCACGGTGCTCGGCGAGTACGTCAATCACCACATCGACGAAGAGCAAAACGAAATGTTCCCGAAGGTGAAGAAAGCGAAGGTCGACACCGCAGCGCTAGGTCTAGAACTGATGCAACGCAAGCAGGAGCTCGAAGCTGAGATGGGCCTTGAACCGGATCAAGCGGCGAAGGCCCCGCCGAAGCAGCCATCTAGAAAGCCCGCAGCACGCATGTCGCGGTAAAAATGTAGACACGCGCGCTAAAGCGGCCGTTGTCTTCTGCAATCCGCTTTTCACTGCCGCTGCTGAGTTTAGTACTCGAAAAGCCAACCTCACGGTTGGCCTTTTTTGCAGCTGCGCGGTGGCAAGCTAGCTTCATCAAGGCGAAGGGGCTACAGGTGGGAGCCGCTCCAATATGCTGTGCAACACCCGTTCATCAACGGGCTTTACCAGATGCGCATCGAAACCTGCTTCGCGCGATCGCTGTCGATCCTCGTCGCGGCTCCATCCGGTAACAGCAACGAGCACGGTTGGATTCCCCTTCGGCGCAAGCTCTCGCAGTGTACGCGCCACGCCGTAGCCGTCGATACCGGGCATACCGATATCGAGAAAAACCACTTCAGGATGAAACTCTCGGGCGATTTCTAATGCGCCTTGACCGTCATACGCGCTTCTGACTTCATGGCCGCGAAGCTCTAAGAGCAAGGCCAAACTATCAGTGGAATCGCGGTGGTCATCTACCACCAAAACGCGGCGAACCATTTTCATGTGACCCTCCCGCGGCGTCACGTTAAACGATTACCACTACTATATGCCTATAGACGAACAAATAATGACGTCGCGTAAGGCCAATTCAAGGGGTGACGGCCGAACCGTAAGCAGCGCTGCTTACGGTTCGGCCGTCAACTTGCGAACCAGCCGCAGCAGTCGGTCGTAATCGGGAGGTTTGATAAACGTCGCATCCCACGCCTTTTCTGCAACATGCAACGTCGGCGGCGCGCCGGTCAACATGATGATTGGGATATTTCTCGTATCGGGATTGGCGCGTACCCGCCGACAGAATTCCGGGCCGTCCATGATCGGCATCATCCAGTCAGTGAGGATAACGTCCGGCTTGCGCACGGCGATCTGATCGAGAGCGGCTTCGCCATTGGCTGCGGACACTACTTCATAGCCTTCCAGCTCGAAGATCAACTCGATGACGCTGCGCGCGTCGAACTCATCATCCACTATCAAGATGGACATCGCTATTTCCGCCTGCGCCTAGCTCCATGCGCTGCACTCATCTTGCCGGCGGACCGGCTCGGGCTGTCGGGTGGCTTCGGCGTGGTTGCACCTTTGCCGGTCAAGATGTCCTCGGCACTCTGCGATGACGCCGTGACAAGCAAGCCCTCAGCGGAGATGGAAAACTCATGAATGGCGTTGTCGTAGCCGCCTTCGCGCAGTTTCAAGATGGAGATCAATCGATACGACTGAGACCGCAGCTCGACATGTCGCAGGACGATCATATTGTCGATGACCGCCGTGATCGCGGACGCTGTGTGGTTGATCTGTTCGCCATAGAGCGCAGTTTCTTCGGAGAAGAGCGTCGTCGCATTGAGAGCTCTAAGCTGATTGCACAGCGCGGCAATGAACAGCGCGAAGCGTTCGGGATGCAGTGTCACGTCGCGAACCCGTTCGATTCCATCGATGAACAACCGGCTAATTTTATTGGCACGCACGGTTTCCAGCAGCGCGTAACCCCACTGGTCGAGAGAGCGCTCCACCGGCGGCTGCCAAATGATCTGCAGCGCGCCCGATTTCAGCGCAGCGTTGAGCTCAATCCCCACCGCTGCTGCTTTGCGTATCAGACCTTCCGGTGGCTCGTAAAATCCGCAGTACAGCGAGCGCTCGCGCCCACGGATCCCAGCTTCGAGAAACTGCAGCCCGAGTAGCGTCTTTGCTGTCCCCGGCGGCCCCAGAACACTGGTTGCCGAGCCCGCCATTACGCCGCCGCCGAGGATCCGATCGAACGAAGGTATTCCGAATCTCATGCGTGCGGCGGAACGGCGAGACGCGCTGACGGGTTCCACATGCAGCGCTTCCAGGCGTGGATAGATGACCACGCCGTCGTTCGTAATCTCGAATGTATGTCTGCCCTGCATATGATGCGAGGCGCGGATCTTATGCACTTCGATTTCTCGGGCGCGGCGCATCCCGGACGCGTAGTGGTTGAGCTCGATGAGACCGTCGACCAAGGTGTGCTCCGGACGTGGGTCGTTACCGCTAAAGGGCGCTAATAACACCGTGGTGCAGCGGACACCCGTGATGAAGGTATTCAGCTGATGGATGAATTCCGGGAGTGCCCCGGGTCGCGCCTGCAGCTCATTCGTGGCGCGAAATCCATCGATCACCATAAACGCAGGTCGGTGTTTGCGCACCGAGCGAACGATGAGCTCGAGAAAGGCCTTTAACCCGCCGGTGCTGAGCGGGTCATAGCCACTGATCAATATGAAAGACTTGGCTAAGGTATCCGGATCGAAGTAGCTCATGCCCCGAAGATGCTGCACAAGCTTGACGTGAGACTCGGCGATGAGCGTTACGTATAGAACATTTCCGCCTTGCTGTACTTGAGTGAAACAGATCTGGCTCGACAGAATCGTTTTCCCAGTGCCTGCCATTCCTTCGATTAAATACAGGCCACCTTCCAGAAACCCGCCACCCAGCAGCGTATCGAGGCCGGGCACGCCGGTAGAAATCCGAACGATCTCGGTCGTATCTTTCGAGGACTGTTGAACCCGCCTTTTAGCCATATCGCGACCCATGTACGTCTATTCACAGGAGCTATGCAGCTCCAGCGAGACAGGTATTTATTATTCGCGCAGTTTGCGCGCGGTCGAAAAATTAAAATCGCGAAATTAAACTCGCGGCGGACACAAATGATTCCCGGATGCCAGTGGATCGACCTTCGGGCCTTGCCGCGCCCGCGACCCGCCGGTCCACCCGGTTTGCTTTAGCGTCTCGTCACGCCGAGCAACTTGCACCACCGGCGCATACCAGCTTCGTCGCTCATGTCTGCGCGATTCCGATCCCTCGCGATTCGCAGGCCATATGGATGTCCGTGCGATTGATCGGTCACACGCCCGCACACGGATTCATCAGATAGATCGGGATCCACTGGGCGAGGATCACAGTCATGAACATTATAAACATGGCTACGCCGAGCAGCGCCATGAAAGCTACGCGCGGTGCAGTGGGCGGGCCTTACGGCGCGCGTTCTCGTCGTGTTATCCGCCAGCAACGCCATGCGATTGCGCCGCCGCTCAGGGCGAGCAGAATACACAGCAGACTCGCGAAAGCCATTAACCCGCGGCCGCCGCGCACGCAAACGTAGTCTGTTATGCAGCGATCCTGAGCATAAAATGGCTTGAACTCGGGTCCGATCAAAATCTCCGAATCGGGGCCGGTGCTATAGGCGCGCCAAATCCGTTCCGGAGGCACAATCAGCTGCACCTCTAAATCTTGCACATATGATTGAGGCCCGACCGGGCCTCTGGTCTGATGCCAGTTATTGTCTTTGCGGATTCGCGCTGGTGTTTTGCGAAGGCATATTGCGCGAGCTGGCGTCAGGTCGCGTTGCATCTTGGGTGTTGGGTGCCACGATGGCAGCGTTAGGATCGATTTCCAGCGCAACGCCCAGGGCGTCCAACGTGCGCGCGGTCATCAAGCCGGTTTCCGGTAGATCCTGATCCGACTGAAACTCCTTCAGAGAGTCGGTGAGGTCTTCGTTCACGGCACCGGTTGCCTCGGTGTCGTAACCCTTCGCGGTAAGAGCCGCCTGCACTTCGGAAATTTTCGCGGAAGTCGCATTGTCCTCGCATAACACCTGCACGTACTCGCAGGAATCGGCGCCGGTGCGTACTTGTTTGTCTACTACACCGTACTCCGCCGGAATCTGAGTCTTCACCTGTTCGGGTGCCTTGACCAGCCTGTGTACCGTGACCGTGGAATACCCCGCCGGAACTACGTCAACACGCTTACTGGCAGGCCGCTTTAGCTGCTTTTTTTCGACCGTGTTATAGACCGCCGGCTGATCCACTAGACAAAATACCTCGCCGGTATTCGGATCCACTCGTTCAACCTTGCCATGTCCCGGTTTCCATACCTTGCCGGCTGGGGTAACCAGGGTCTGCTCATAGAACGTGTCGTACAACGCCGGAAGCTCGACTTCTCGCGTGTACGATTCTCGCTGTAGAACTTGCTCTTGCACGTCTTCGTAGACGGGATCGGTGTAAGTTATTTTCTCGTAAGCCGGTCGCACGATGGTCTGCGTTTGATCGTCCCGATACTGCGCTGGGTAGACGACACGCGTGAAGCATTGACCGGCCCGCGTCGCGGACGGCTCACTGCAGGACACCGTAACTTTGTTCGAATCGGTAATAGCCGCTTGCGTCGGTGCGGGGGCGGACACTTCCCGGGTTCTTACAACCTGCGGCTCAACTTGACCCTGCGCTGTGGCATTGGTGCTGCGGTTCAGACTGTCATCGACCGGTTTTTGGGCAACATCATTTCGTGTGGACGTTCCAGCGCAACCTGCAAAAACTGCCGTCGCCAGAATGGCTGTCGTTACTGCGCGTACTCGGTGTATCGCATGCATTTCTCGGCCTCTTCATGATGGGTGATACGCATTTAGTTGAGAGCCGTCAGCGCGCCTGCGGCAGGCCCGCTGACGGTTGGTTTCAATATCCCGGTCAGCGAGTCAGCTTATGCAGCGATTCGAGCGTGGTCTGTAATCCAAGTGCCTATTGTGCTGTAGGGGATAGTCGCTTTACTCGTGCGCCCCTGATGAACGAGCTAGCACTGCAACTTAGAGATTGCTTGCGTCCTCGATCGCCACGCACCGCGGTCGACCGATTTAATCTTGCGTTTCACACCACCATGCGCCAATCGATGATGACTCGCGTGCATTGGCGGCAACGCGCACCACGTTAGCGTTTGTCCTACACCCGAACAGGTTCTGCGCCTATAGAACAGACGCGTCTGCATCGATACAGTGCGGGCTACGTTTTGCTGCGCGATTTGATGTCACAACACGCGCGCCGGACGGTCACACGACTTGTACGATCGAGCAACAGTCAGCAGCGGTACCGCCCCCGGTTGCGAACGTTCAGGGCGCACGACCGAAATAGCAGCGCCCGACAAGGCGATGCTGTCTCTGTCGTTTGCACTGTGACTTTTATGACGCCGAAAAATCTAACTCATCCGCTTAAGGAGACCTTTAAATGTCGACAATCACATTGTGGGACCGCATTGCTTTGATCTTGGTTATCGTCGGTGCGGTGAACTGGGGATTGGTAGGATTGTTCCAATTCGATCTCGTTGCCGCGATCTTCGGCGGTCAAGGTGCGGTGCTCAGCCGCGTGATCTACGTGCTAGTCGGCCTCGCCGGGCTGTGGCTTATCGGGTTGCTGGCCAGGACCTGGAATACAACGCGCATGGCCCATTCGCACAGCGTGTAAAGACAGCGCGACGCCTGCGCTCCTTCGAGACTAGCTACAACGCACGGAATCAACTACTGCCAGAGGCACAACGGGTTTGAGTACGCTCGCGCCCGTTTACGTCTTCCTGGCGCCGCGCGCTCGCGCTCTGAAGCCCAACTTTTTCATTGCGCCTTCGAGGCTCTGCTTGGTGTTCCAGTAGGCGGCCCATGGATCGGTCATCTGCTGCGTAAGGTGCGCGTGAGCCGTTGCAATGCTCCACTGGGCCCCGCTCTTGAGGTTGGGTAGCGCATCCCAAGCAACCGGCATTGACACGCCCAATCCCGGTCTTGCTCGTGCGGAAAACGCGGCCGCGGTAGTCGCGCCGTGTCCGTTGCGAATGTAATCGACGAAGATCTTGCCGATGCGGTTTGCCGGACCGCTCTTGGCGACGAATCTTTCCGGGAGAGTCTTCGCCAAGTGTTGAACGATCGCCTGCGAAAATCCCTTGACGACTTCGAAGTCGAGCCTGGGCACCAGCGGCACTACTACATGCAGGCCTTTACCGCCGCTGGTCTTCAGCCATGAGTCGAGATCGAGCTCATCGAGCATGGCGCGCATCAGGCTCGCGGCATCCTGCATGTGCTTCCACGTCGCGCCTTCGCCGGGATCGAGATCGAAGATCATGCGATCGGGCTTATCGATATTTCGCGCCATTGAATTCCAGGTATGGAATTCAATTACGTTCAATTGGGCAGCGCCGGCGAGCGCCTGGGCGTTCCCGATTTCCAGCAATGCAGCGTGCCCCGGCCACAGGGACGCGTCCAATTCCTTAATGCCGGGGATGCCGATTTTGTCGCCATGCTTTTGAAAGAACAACTCGCCACCGATCCCGCTGGGGCCGCGCACTAGCGAGCATGGCCGTCCCTTCAGATGCGGCAGAATCCAATCGCCGACCGATTCGTAATAGCGCACGAGTTGCAGCTTGGTGAAGCCTGAGCTCGGATCGATGATGCGCTCGCCATGACTGACTTTGATCCCCGCAGGCGTGCCGACGCGAGGTGCGCTTGCCTTGCCGCCGACGGATTCGGCGCGCTCGCGGCTGATGCTTTTTGCCGGCTTGTCGGTACGCATAGCGATATACGTCGCATGGCGTATTTGCCCGTCCGGCGTCCACTCGGAAAACTCGACCTCCGCCACCAGGCCCGGGACTACCCATCGCTCGTCGCTCGGCCGACGCTTTGACCAGCGACCGGATTTTTTCGCTTCTGTGCTGAACGGTGATTTCGCGCTGTCGAGCTTGCTCAGCTTGGTCTTCAGCGTGCTCGCCTCGTCCGAGCTCCAGCCTGTTCCCACGCTTCCCGCTGAAACCAACGCCCCCGCTGCGTCGTAGATCCCGAGCAGCAGGCTGCCGATCTGCGTCGTACCACCGCTGCGATTGGTATAACCGCACACGACGAACTCCTGCCGATGCTTGCACTTGAGCTTGAGCCAGGTTTCGCTTCGCCGAGACACGTAAGGTGCGTCGGCCCGCTTCGCAACGATCCCTTCAAGCTGCATCTGACGCGCGGAACTGAGGAGCGATTCAGGATCGGCATCGAACGATGTACTGAAACGAACGCGGTCGGTTTGCTTTTCTTGCAGCAGGGTCTCGAGCAATAGCCTGCGCTGACGCAGCGGCACGCCGCGCAAGTTGAAACCTTCGAGGAAAGGGACATCGAACAGGAAGTAGACGATCTCGCCGCTGACCCGCTGGTCGAACGAGTTCTGCAGCGCATTGAAGCTCGGTGCGCCGTCCTCGCCCTGCACGACGACCTCTCCATCGAGCCACCCTGAATGCACGCCGAGACGCTCGAGCTCATCGATCAGACCCGGCATCTTCGACGACCAGTCATGCCCGCGCCGGGTGAATAGTCGCGCCTCGCCATTTTCTAACCGCGCCAGCATGCGATAGCCATCGAACTTGATCTCGTACAGCCAATCGCCCGCACTAGGTATCGCGGTGACCAGGGTGGCCAATTGCGGCGAGAGTTGTTGCGGCAACGGCGCTCTAACAGCGCCTGGTATCGGGTTTTCCGCGCGGACGGGGCGCGCCGCTCGTTTCACGCGCGCGGGAGTGGCGGGTTTTTTTGTTGTCACCTGCTTAGGATCGATGTTTTAGGTTTATTTGCATCCACTCTCGTCGCGTTACTTTCGGCGCCTAGCGCCAAGCGTACCGGGCGTACCGGGCGTACCGAGCGATTGCTCGCATTTGCACAAGACTAGCCATCCCCTTGCTGACCGCTAGACACGGCCCCGCCGACTGCGGGTGTCTCGGCGAGACCATACGCTTCGCGCTCGAAATGATTGTCTCGATACGGATGACGCCCGCGCAGAAGCGCGAGCAGACTCGATCCGGCGTAGAGCACGAAAAACACAATGCCCCAGCGCTCATATTGGCGAACATGTACGTGCTCGTGTGATCGCAGGCGCGCGAGCACGTTGTGATCGACGCCGATGATCACATGACCGAAAGTGATGGCGGCGAACTGCATCGAACATGGCAGTCGGGCCACCAGGCCGCGAAGATGACCGCCACCGACTTCCAGCGCACCATCGACAACCCGGCAAGTTGCGCCGAGCGACCACGCGGGAACACTGAGCATTAATCCGACAGCCGTGGCAGGCGAAGCCCAGCAATAGCGCGTTAGGCTGCGGGCAACACCGTCGGCTTGCCGCGATAAATCGCGCAAGGAATTATTCGCCGCTCAGCTCAACAGTGCGAACGGGCCGCCTTTCTCCAATGCACGCTGGTACGCAGGGCGCGCGTGAATGCGTTGCAGGAAAGCCCACAACTTGGGCCGTCCGGCATTCAAGCCCCCGCGGGCAGCGGCGCCCTCGACCGGAAAACTCATCTGGATATCCGCAGCGCTGAATTCCTCGCCGGCAAACCACGCGCGATTGCTAAGCTCGCTTTCCTGATAATCGAGATGCAGCTTGAGCTGCGGGTGGATGAACGTCTGCATCACCTTCGACGAGACGGCGCGCACGATCGGGCGTATGAAGAATGGCATCGGCCCCTTCGGCAAACGCCCGAAGATCAAGCTCAGCAACAGCGGCGGCATGGCGGAGCCTTCGGCGTAGTGCAGCCAATAACGATAGCGTAGATATTCCAGGGTTGTCGCGGCTGGGCGCAAGCGGCCATCGCCGTAGCGATCGAGCACGTATTCGATGATCGCAGCCGATTCGGCGATAGTCTGATCGCCGTCGGTGATGACCGGCGACTTCCCGAGTGGATGCACCGCGCGCAGCGACGCCGGCGCCAGCATCGTCTTGGCATCGCGCTGATAGCGCTTCACTTCGTATTCGAGTCCCAGCTCTTCCAACAGCCAGAGGATGCGCTGCGAGCGCGAGTTGTTCAAATGTTGGACCGTGATCATTGTCTGTTCTGGTATCGTTGAATTACGCTGCGAGGAAAAATTCGGTTACATTGCGCGTGCATGGCCTGCAGCGCCGACTTCAAAAAGCTCGACGAAAACGGCGCATTGCCCGGAATCAACGCTCGATGAATCAACGGTTCGATGAATCAACGCTCGATGCAATCAATGCCTCGGATGAAGTCAACGCCTTCGATGACTAACAACTCAAAATTCCTGCGCGTTCTGTTGCTTGCCGGTATGACACTCTACGCTGCCGATCGTGCGTGCGCCGATGATCCGATCGATCCCAATGCGCACGTCATCGCGGAATCGCACGGGCCGGTACCGCCGCCGACGTGCGAGATGTCCAACTGCGGCACCATCCTCACCATCCGCCACCACTTCGGTTTGGAGTCGGTCACCTCCGAGAACGGTCCCGGCGTCTACCTCGGTACCGAAGTCGGCACATCGCTCGGCTACGATGGCTATTTGCCGGATCCGATGTATCCACTGGATCCGCTCGACCCGTACGACGACTACGATCCGATGCTGACCGAAGAGACCTCGCTGCAGAAAGAGGCGGAGCTCTGGAACATCGACGTGCAACTGCAGGACGGGACAACGCAAAGCATCGAGCAGGATTTTCAGCCACTGCTCCGACCCGGCGCGCGCGTGCTGGTGGAAGGTAATTCAGTGCGGCTGGCGGACTGATCTTGCGCTCCGGCTATCCCCTGCGCCGCTGGTCGCAACGAATGATTTTCGGCGCACGTGCAGAGCGTATTCGGTGAGCGTGTCGGGCGACGACCTCACGTTCTACCACAACCCTCGCTGCAGCAAGAGCCGTAGCGCGCTGGCGCTGTTGCAGGAGCGCGGGGTGGTGCCACGTATCGTCGAATACCTGCAGCAACCGCCGAGCCGAGAGACCCTTGCGGACCTGGTTCGCCTGCTCGAGATCAAACCGGAAGGTCTGGTGCGCAAAGGCGAGGCGATCTATCGCGAGCAGTACAAAGACAAGTCGCTCAACGATGAGCAGTGGATCGATGCGCTCGCGCAGAATCCGATACTGATCGAGCGCCCGATCGCGGTGCGCGGTAACCGTGCAGTGATCGGCCGGCCGCCGGAAGCCGTTCTCGACTTGCTGGACTGACGGAGCTCCCAAGGCGGAGCGCAACTGTACGCGTCTGCCGTTTGGTGCAGAATGGGCGGCACCGACGTGAGCGCATCTCAAGCTCTCGCGAACTATCGAGGAGACATCGCATGAGTCAATCGATCAGCGCCGATCGTCCTGCCGGTCGCGATGCGCACCCGCTCGGCCGCAAGCTTGCTGTCGCCGGCCTTACCCTTGCAGTTGTCTGCGCGGTTTTTGCGGTCGTGTCCGGCCTCGGTTATCGCGTGGGACTATGGCACTTCCGCATCGGCTTCAAGATTCTCGAATGGGCGTTCTACGGTGCGATCGCGGCTGCGTTGATTTCTATCGCGGCATTGATTGTGAGCCGCGCCAAGAATCCTGCGGTGCTCACCATTGCGGTGCTTGGACTGTTGATCGGCCTGATCACTGCGTATATCCCGTGGAGCTACAAGCAGACGGTTGCCAGCCTGCCTTACATCCACGACATCACCACCGACATTCAGCATCCGCCGGAGTTCATCGCTGCCGCCAAATTGCGCAAGCCCGACGATCACCCAGTCGCATACGACGGACCTGAGATCGGCGCGGAACAGAAAGAAGCGTATCCGGACATCCGTCCACTCATCACCAAAGCGCCGAAAGATCAGGTGTTCAAAGCTGCGGAATCGGCGCTGAAAGATATGCGTGTCGAGATCGTCGACGCCAATGCAGCCGAGGGCCGACTGGAAGCGGTCGACACGACACTGCTGTTTGGTTTCAAAGACGACATGGCGGTGCGCATTCAAGACGTAGGCGAGAACACGCGCGTCGACGTGCGCTCGAAGTCACGCGTTGGCCGCAGCGATCTGGGTAAGAACGCCAAGCGCATTCGCACTTTCATGACCAAACTGCGAAACGCGCTGCCGGCGGGTTAGTCGCAACGCTTCAGGCGGAGACACTCGCAGCGCTGCCCGCATAGACGTGCGCAGCTGACTTCGCCTCGCGGTGCACATCTTCGAGAATCATTTCCGCCCCGCGTTCGGCGATCACTACCGTCGGTGCATTCGTATTGCCGGACGTAATGCGCGGCATAACCGACGCATCGATCACGCGCAAACCCCTCATCCCACGAACGCACAGCCGATCGTCGACGACCGCAAGTTCGTCGTTGCCCATTTTGCATGTGCCTACCGGATGGAAGATGGTGGTGCCGAGGTCGCCGGCGGCTTGCATCAACTCAGTATCGGATTGAAGATTCGCTCCCGGCTTCAATTCTTTCGGCTGATATTTCTTCAGCGCGTTCGCGGCCATGATGCGGCGGGTGAAGCGAATCGAATCGACTGCGACGCGCCGATCGATTTCGGTGGACAGATAATTCAGCGTGATCGCCGGCGCGGCCTGCGGGTCGGTGCTCTTGATGCGCACGTGGCCGCGGCTGGTGGGCTGCAGATTGCACACCGACGGCGTGATCGCGGCGTAAGAATGCAGCGGGTCGCCGAATTTGTCGAGCGACAACGGCTGCACGTGCCATTCTATATTCGCCGCAGGCTGGCCCGGATCGCTGCGCGCAAACGCGCCAAGTTGCGAGGGCGGCATCGTAAGCGGCCCGGTTTTGAACAGCGCATATTCCATCGCCATCGCCGCTTTGCCGAACAGACTGTTCGCACGTTGATTTAGCGTGATCACGCCATTCACGCTGTAGACGATGCGCACTTGCAAATGATCGTGCAAATTTTCGCCGACGCCGGGCAGATCGTGCACCACCGGGATGCCGCGCTTAGTGAGGAGCGCGCCCGGACCGATGCCGGACAGCTGCAGCAGCTGCGGGGATCCGATCGAGCCGGCGCACAAAATCACTTCGCGTTGCGCTTGGATAAGGCGCTCGCTGCCATCTGGCGCGCGCACGTCGACGCCGGTGGCGCGCCGCTGGCCGTCGCGCGACTCGACGTGGATGCGCTGCACTTGCGCATGCGTCATCACCGTCAAGTTGCGCCGATGTATCACTGGACGCAGAAACGCTTTGGTGCCGCTCCAGCGGGCGCCGCGTTTCTGATTCATCTGGAAGTAGGCGTTGCCGAAGTTGTCGCCGCGATTGAATTCGGCGATTTTCGGAATGCCGCATTCTTCGGCGGCGTCGCGCCAGGCGTCGAGAATTTTCCAGTTCACGCGACGCTCCTCCACGCGCAACTCGCCGCCGACGCCATGCCATTCGTCCGCGCCGTGCACGTAGTCTTCGGTGCGCTTGAAGTAGGGCAGCACCTCATTCCACGACCAGCCGCGATTGCCGAGCGA